>CALANQ010000247.1 GCA_937926025.1 uncultured Acidimicrobiales bacterium | reverse complement strand
CAACGACCTGCTGGCCGCGCTCCCCGCCGAGGACCTGAACATCCTGGTCCGGGAGCTGGCCACCAGCGTCGACGGCCGAGCCGGCGACCTCAAGGCCATCAACCGGGCGCTGGCCGACATCAACGAGGACGTCATCGACGTGGAGCCCGACCTGCGGGCCGTGCTCGACGACGGGCCCCAGGTGCTCGACGACTTCACCGCCATGTCCCCGTCCGCCCACACCGCCCTGCGCAACACCGACGTCCTGACCCGGTCGCTGGCCGCTCGGGACGACGACCTCGTGGACCTCTTCGTCGACGGGAGCGAGCTGGCCGAGACCTTCGACCGGGTGCTGCTGGACGACCGGGCGTCGCTCACCTGCATCATCGGCGACGTCCGCACCATCAACCACACCCTCCAGGGCGAGACGCTGGACCACCTGGACCAGGGGCTGGCCCTGAACCAGGTGTTCTTCGGGGCCATCGACAAGGTGGCGGTCCGGGGCGAGGCCAAGGACGTGGGCTACGGCCCGGAGCAGAGCGACGCCCTGTGGCTGCGCAGCCGGCTGCTGTTCCCGCCGGAGAGCCCGCCGGGCAGCCGCTACGTGCCGCCTCGCTCACCGCGCCCGGTCATCACGGGCGAGGGCTGCCGCAACGCCTACGGGAGCGGCGCCGACGCCGTGCCCACCTCGGGCGGCGCGTCGAACGAGCTGGCCGCCGCCGACCGGGCGGGCGTCGCCGACCGCACCGACGCCCCCAGCGACGCCCGCCCCGGGTTCCCGCCCGGCCGGCCGGTGGACGACTCCCCGGGTGCCGACGACGGTCCCCTGGACCTGGACCTGCTGATCCTCGCGGTGGCGCTCATCGCCATCGCCGCCGCGGCCGCCAAGGCCTTCACATCCCTACGCAACCGGAGCGCACGATGACCATGACGACCGATCCCGACCTGACCGAACCCGAGCTGCTCGACGGCGAGGTGCTCGACGACGAGGGGCTCCACGAGGAGGAGAGGGACGACGGGTTCGAGCCCCGCCCGCCCTCGCGCCTGCCGTGGGTCCTGGCCGTGCTCGGCCTCATCGGGACGCTCGGCTTCGGGTTGGCCTGGATGGGCGCCCGCGACGGCGGCTCGGCCGGGTCGGCGCAGGACGGCCAGGCCGCCGAGATCCTGCGCTCCGCCCGGGCCTTCTCCGAGGACCTCACCAACTTCGACGGCGCCACCATCGACCGGGACTTCGACGCCATCACCTCCCGGGCCACCGGCGACTTCCGCTCGCAGGCCGACCAGTTCTTCAGCAGCGACGTGCGCAGCCAGCTCAAGAAGGCCCAGGCGTCGAGCCGGGGCGAGGTGCGGTCCGCCTACGTGCAGACGGTCGACGGCGACCGCGGGACGGTGTTCGTGGTGGTCGACCAGACCATCGCCAACAACGCCTCGCCCCAGCCCCAGGCCGACACCCTCCGCATGGAGCTGGGCCTGATCCGCAAGGGCGACGACTGGAAGGTGGAGCGGGTGGCGGTGCTCACCGCGCCTTCGGGGGGCACCACCGACGGCGGCAGCTCCTCGGGATCGCCCGTGACGGGCGGGAACTGAGCGGAGGACGGCGCGAGACTGAAGGGGTGGAGCTCGAGCTGTTCGACCAGGTTGCCGACGCGCTCCTCGCCATCGCGCCGCCCGAGCTCGGCCAGCTGCGCACCCAGCCCCGGCGCTGGGGCATCAAGGCCTGGTTCGACGCCGAGGAGTGCCCCCGTGAGCACTACGAGGCGCAGGTGATCGCCGCGAAGCACGTGGCCGGGGCCGAGGTGCTGGCCATCGAGATCGGCTTCCACGCCGAGCACCCGAAGCCGGCCGACAACGCCGAGGCGCTGGCGCCGCTCCTGGCGGAGGAGGCGGCGTGGCGCGCCGAGCTGGGGCCGGAGGCGGAGGCCGGCGAGTTCATCGGGCGCGGCGGGTGGCAGCGGGTCTCGGAGACCTGGGCCGACCCGGACCTGAGCGACCCCGAGCTGTGCTTCGAGGTGGCGGACCGCCTGGCGACGTACCTGACGGCCATCGAACCGCGGCGCGCCGGCGCCCGGGCCTGATGCCACGCTCCGTGGATGCACGCGTCAACCGGACACGCTCGGTACCCTCGCTGAGGACTTCGAGACGACCGTGACCACCGCGACCTCCGCACCTCCCCTCCCCGCCAGCAGCACCCGGGCACGCATCGGCGGGCTCGACGGCCTGCGCGCCATCGCCGTGGTGGGCGTGATGCTCTACCACGCGGACGTCACGTGGCTCCGGGGCGGCTTCATCGGCGTCGACATCTTCTTCGTGCTCAGCGGCTACCTGGTCACCACCATCGTCATGGACGGCCTGGAGAAGCGGGGCGGGCTCGGGTTCCGCCGCTTCTGGGCCAACCGCTTCCGGCGGCTGGAGCCGGCCCAGATCACGATGATGGTGGTCATCACCCTGGTGGTGGCCATCGGCTTCCGCGACCTGCTGTCCACCTTGCGGCCCCAGATCATCGCCGGGCTCACCGGCACCATGAACTGGTACCTGATCGTGGCCAACAGCTCCTACTTCGAGCAGGCGGCCCGCGCCCCGCTCTTCCGTCACCTGTGGTCGCTGGCGATCGAGCTGCAGTTCTACCTGGTGTGGCCGCTGGCGCTGGTGGCACTGGCCCGCCGCTACCGCGACCGGGTGAGCGTGGTGGTGGGTGGCCTGGCCGTCGCCATCCTCGCCTCCGCCGTCTACATGGCCATCCTGTACCACCCGGGCACCGACCCCTCCCGGCCGTACTTCGACACGTTGTCGCGCCTGCAGGCCCCGTTGATGGGGGCGCTGCTGGCGCTGCTGTGGCGGCCGCGTGCCCTGCGGCGGGCCCGGGCCGGGGCCCACGGCGCCCAGGTCACCGCGGTGGCCACCGTGTCGCTCGTGCTGCTGGTCCTGATGATGCACTTCGTCAACGACCGCGGCGCCTTCATGTACCGCGGCGGGTTCCTGCTGACGGCCCTGCTGTCGGCGCTGGTCGTGGCCGGTCTGGTGCACCCCAACGGGGCGCTCGGCGGCCGCATGGCCCTGGGCAGCGGGCCGATGGTCGCCATCGGGCTGCGCTCCTACGGCCTGTACCTGTGGCACTGGCCGGTGTTCGTGCTGCTGCGGCCCCGCATCGACACGGACTGGTCGTGGGGGACCGTGTTCGTGGTGCGCATGGTCATCACCATCGCCCTCACCGAGCTCTGCTACCGCCTGGTGGAGCGGCCGTGGCACACCCGGGCGCCCGACACCAACTGGGCGGGCATCAAGCGCCGGCTCACCCAGCCGGCCGGCTACGCCCCCGCCCCCCGCTTCATGGCCATCGGGTCCGCGGTGGCCCTGGGGCTCGCGCTGATCATCGTCGCCGTCCCGCACAAGTCCAACAACGTGATCGTGAACTCGCTCACCGAGGGGGAGGCGGCGCTGGCCAACCGGCCGAAGGTCACCGTTCCCGGCGGCGGCACGTCCACCACCGTCGCCGGCTCCGACGACGGGTCCACCGCCACCACCCTGCCGCCCGATCCGGAGCCCGGCGGGCCGGTGTCGATGGTCGGCGACTCCGTGATGGTCGGCGCCGCGCCCACCATCATCGAGGAGTTCGGCGACCGGGCCATCATCGACGCCAAGGTGTCGCGCCAGGCGGCCGACATCACCCCGGTCATCGAGCGGCTCAAGTCCGAGGGGCAGCTCGGCCCCACCGTGGTGGTGCAGGTGGGCATCAACGGCACGGTCACCGACAAGAACCTGCGCGACATCGTCGATGCCGCCGAGGGACGCCGGGTCCTGATCATCAACGCCCGCGTCCCCCGGTCCTGGGAGCAGGGCAACAACCAGCTGGTGGGGGAGCTGGTGCCGGAGCTGACCAACGCCGGCGTCATCGACTGGTACTCCTACTCTGACGGCCACCGGGACTGGTTCCTCGACGACGGCGTCCACCTCACGGAGACCGGCCGCAAGGCCTACGCGGACCTCATCATGGAGGCGGTCGACGGCAAGAAGACCTCGAAGGACGAGGCCACCACCACCACGAAGCCGTCGAGCAGCTCCAGCGACACCACCAGCAACTGACCCGCGAGGTCAGCGGAACTCGAGGCCCTCGAAGTCGCCCGAGGTGCGCCAGCGGTCGATGTGCTCGAAGTAGGCGACCGGGCCGGCGGCGTACCGGGCCCCGTTGAGGCGGTCGCGCTCGCTGAACGCCTGGCCCTCGTTGTTGTAGTAGCCGGGCGTGCAGTCCAGGTTGCCGAACAGGCCGGTGGTGGAGTCCAGCTGCGCCAGCCAACCGGCCTCGGCCTCGGCCGTGACCTCCACCTGGTCGGCGCCGACCTCGACGGCGCGGCCCACCACCGCGGCGATGGTGGTGCCGGCCTCGGTGAGGTTGTGGGTGATGTTCGAGATGAGGTTGGCGGCCTGGGTGATGCCGACGATGAACAGGTTCGGGAACCCGTGCACGTGGATGCCGTGCAGGGTCCGCATGCCGTCGGCCCAGTGCTCCGACAGCAGCTCGCCGTCACGGCCCACCGTCTCGTAGCCGGAGCGGCGGGTGATGTCGGCGCCGAACTCGAAGCCCGAGGCGTAGATGAGGCAGTCCAGCTCGTAGTGCTGGCCGCCCACCCACGCGCCGGTCTCGTCGATGCGCTCGACGCCCTGCCCGTCGGTGTCGATCAGGTGGGTGCCGGGCTCGTTGAAGGCGTCGAGGTACTCGTCGTGGAAGCACGGCCGCTTGCACAGCTGCCGGTACCAGGGCTTGAGGTGCTCGGCGGTCTCGGGGTCGGCCACCACGGCGTCCACCCGGGCCCGGATCTCGGTCATCTTCTCGTCGTCGCTGTCCTCGAACGCCTTGGCGATGAGCTCGGGCGTGAACTCGGCGCCCTCCTTCGACAGCTCCACCACCACGCGGTCGCGGATCCGCTGGGAGATGTCGGTCCACCCGTCCTCCACCAGGTCCTGGTCGGCGAAGCCGCCGGTCTGGAGGACGGTGAAGTTGGTCTGCCACTCCTTCTGCCAGCCGGGCTGGAGCCCGGCGAACCAGTCGGGGTCGATGGCGTGGTTGTTGCGCACGTCGATGGACGACGGCGTGCGCTGGAACACGAACAGCTCGCCGGCGCCGCGGGCCAGGTGGGGGATGCACTGCACGGCCGTGGCGCCGGTGCCGATGATGCCGACCCGCTTGTCGCCCAGGCGGTCCAGCGGGGCGCCGGTGGGGCCGCCGCCGGTGTAGTCGTAGTCCCAGCGGCTGGTGTGGAACGTGTGGCCGGCGAACGTCTCGATGCCGGGGATGCCGGGGAGCTTCGGCCGTTGGAGGGGACCGGTCCCCATGGCCACGAACTGGGCGGTGAACTCGTCGCCCCGGTCGGTGCGGACGGTCCAGCGGGAGGCGTCGTCGTCCCACTCGAGGCCGGTGACCTTGGTGGAGAAGAGGGCGTGCTCGTACAGGCCGTACTGCTCGGCGATGCGACGAGCGTGGGCGAAGTTCTCCGCGGCCGGGGTGTACTTGGCGCTGGGGACGTGGCCGGTCTCCTCCAGCAGCGGCAGGTAGATCATCGCCGCTGTGTCGCACATGGCACCGGGGTAGCGGTTCCAGTACCAGCCGCCGCCGACGTCGCCGCCGCCTTCGACGAGGCGCACCGAGTCGACCCCCGCCTCCTTGAGCCGGGCGCCGGTGGTGAGGCCGGCGAACCCGCCGCCGATGAAGGCCACGGTGACGTGGTCGTGCACGGGCTCGCGCTCGACCCGTTCCGTGTAGGGGTCCTCGAGGAGGTCGGCGAAGCGGCCGGTGGGCTCGAGGTACTGGTCGTTGCCGTCGGGCCGGAGCCGCTTGTCGCGCTCCTCGCGGTACTTGGCTCGGAGGGCCTCGTGGTCGATGGGGTCGGCCGGCGTGCTTGTTGCAGTCACCGTGCAAGTTTCTCACGGCGGGGTCCGCCCTGCCAGCCGCAGTACCGTCGGGGCCGTGGGAGACCCGATGCGGATGGCCGGTTCGATCATGGCGATGCAGGGGCAGGCCGCCCAGTGGCTGGCCTCCACCCGGGCCGCCCTCGCCGCGTCCGGTCACGGGTTCACGCCCGAGGACCAGGCGGCCTTCGCCGCATCGGCCGCCGCCCACCCCCAGCCCGAGCCCGCCGACGTCGGCGACCCGGCCGCCCTGGAGGCCGAGGCCCGGGAGGTGGCCCGTCAGGCCATGGAGGCCGAGTACCCCGAGGGCGGGTTCGCCCCCGACGACCCCCGCCTCGCTCCCATCGAGGGCGTCACCATGGCGATGGCCGCCCTCGCCGCCAAGGCGGTGGGCTGGTCCAAGGACCCGGCCGACACCGCCCGGGCCGCCCGCTGCCTCGGCCTCGATGCCGACGTGTACGAGCGGGCGGCCGCCGCGTGGTCCGAGCGGGTCCGTCGCGACGTGGTGCTGGCCGCCTTCTACGGGCAGCTGTACGCCCAGGCCTGAGACGGTTCGCGGGCGCCGCCCTCAGGACGGCGCCCTTGGTGCCGATCCTTGGCCCCATGCGCGCACCCGATCCCGTCCCGGCCACCGAGCGTCGGGTGGAACCCGGCCTCCAGTACGACCCGGCCAGCGGCCGGCTCACGCTGGGCACCGAAGCGGTCGTCCTCCCGCCGGGCGCCGGCAACCGCGCCGTGCTCGTCGCCTACGTGGACCTCACGGCCAAGCGCCGGGGCCGCAGCGTGGCCGAGGTGATCGACGTGCGCCAGGCCGACGTCAACGCGCTCGCCGCCGCGCTCGACCTCGACGCCACCGACCTGGCGAACCAGGTGGAGCAGGTGCTGGGCGCCACCCGGGCCGAGGCGATCCGCCTGGTGACCCGCCTGCGGGAGTCCCGGCTCATCGGCGGCATCACCAAGGCGGCCACCGGGGCGGTGGTCGCCGGCGCGATCGTCGCCGGCGTCGGCGCCGTGACCGCCGGGGCGGGCCCTGCGCCGTCCGGCCCGAAGGCGGCCGCCGAACCGGCCACCACGACCACCACCGACATGACGGCGGCGGGCGGCTGGCAGTCCGAGGAGGAGCCCGTGATCGACGGCCCGCTCACCACGGACGAGCACGGCGTCGGGCTGATCCCGCCCGCCAGCGAGGAGGCGAGCGGCGCCGTCCTCATCCCCCCGGCCAACGAGGACCGTGCCGATCCGGCCGGTTCGTGACGTGCCAAGATGCGCCACCACACCTGAGCGGGGAGAACCACCATGGCTGATGAGATCGACGAGACCGGCGACGAGATCGAGGTCGACACCGATGTGACCGTCGACGTCTACGACGTCGACGGCGATGGCGAGGCCGACACGGTCGTCGTCACCGAGACCAGCCTGGTCGACGTCGACGGCGACGGCGTGGCCGACATCGTCCAGCAGGTCCGGACCACGGCCGTCGACCTCGACGGTGACGGCGTGCCCGACATCGTGGACCGGGTCACCACCACGGCCATCGACGTCGACGGTGACGGCGAGATCGACATCATCGACGAGGTCACCGAGACCGGTGTCGACGTCGACGGCGACGGGGAGATCGACGCGGCGGACGTCACCGAGACCACCTACGTCCGCGACGACGAGGACCCCGCGGAGTCCTGAGCCCGGCCATGACCGACCGACGTGCACGGGGCTGCCTCCTGCCCCTCGGTCTGGTCATGGTCGTGGTCGTCGGCACGCTGATCGGGCTGAAGGTCCTGCCCGACGGCCCCGAGCCCGAGCTGTTCATCATCGGTGACTCGGTCACCAACATGTCCGAGACCGAGATCCAGGACCGCTTCGAGCACACGCCCCTCGAGTTCGTCGCGTTCCCGGGCTACTCGTCCACCATGCTCCTGCCCGACGTGCAGGACGCCATGGGCTCGCCCGGCGACCCGGCCCACGCGCGCCAGCGGGTGGCCGTCCTGGTGGGCTACAACGACGTCCGCCTCCGGCAGGTCGACACGCCCTCGCTGAAGACGATGGTGGACATGACCGCCGAGTTCGACTGCGGCGTGTGGCTCACCCTGCCGGCCCGGCCGGGCGGCGTCGACAACCCGAACGTGATGGCCCAGTCCTCCCTGGTGGACGAGTGGAACCTGCGGGTCCAGGCCGAGGTGGAGGCCCACGACAACCTCCACCTGACCAGCGCCTGGGCCGACGCGGTGACCGCCGCGCCGAAGGGCGAGCTGCTCCGCAAGGACGGCGTCCACCCCAACGCCCGGGGCCGCAAGGTGCTGGCCGGGATCTACCGCGACGCCCTCGACGAGTTCTGCCCGAGAAAGACCCTCTGACCTGCCGCCGAATCGGACATCGGCGACCGGCGGCGGACCTACACTCACCCTCCGATGGCTGCGGGACCAGACGTGCTCACCCGGCCGTGGCCGCTGACGGGTCGCCACGAGCTGCTCGAGGACATCGTCGCCGCGATCGGCGAGGGCTGCCCCGCGTTCTTCATCGTGGGCGAGGCCGGCGCCGGCAAGACCCGCCTGGCGCGCGAGGTGCTGCGGGCGCTGGAGGCCGACGGCCGCCCGGTCGCCGGCGCCACCGCCACCGACACCGCCCGCGTGACCCCGCTCGGCGCCCTCGCCCACCTGGTGCCCGGCGGGGCGGTGGACTCACCGCCCACCCGGTTCGCCGCCACCCGCGACGCCATCGCCGAGCGCGCCGGCGGCCAGCCGCTGGTGCTGCACGTCGACGACGCCCACCACCTCGACCCCAGCTCGGCCACGCTGCTGGTCAGCCTGGCCGAGGCCGGGACGGTCCGGCTGGTCGTGACCATGCGCACCGGCCTGCGGGTCCCCGAGGCCATCACCGCGCTGCGCGCCAGCGACGGCGCCCGGTCCGTCACGCTCGGCGCGCTGGACCCCGACGCCATCGACTCGCTCCTGCACCGCGTGCTCGGCGCACCGCTCGACGGCGTGGCCGAGGCCGAGCTGGTCGCCACCAGCGGCGGCAACCCGCTGTTCCTCCGCGAGCTGGTGCTGGCCGCCGTGGCCGAGGGGTCGCTGCGCAACGTGTCCGGGGTCTGGCGCCTGACCGGGTCCCTGCCCGCCAGCCATGCGCTCGGGGAGCAGGTGCTGGGCCGCATGTCGTCGCTCACCGACGTGGCCCGTGAGGCGCTGGAGCTGGTGGCCGTGGCCGAGCCGATCGGACTCGACCTGCTGGAGGCGCTGGTGGGCGGCGAGGTCCTCGAGCACCTCGAGGAGCGGTCCCTGATCCGGGTCGACCAGGAGCAGCGCCGCACCAACGTGCGCCTCGCCCACCCGGTCTACGGGGAGATCCTCCGATCGTCGATCGGGCGGGTCCGGCTCCGCCGGCTGTCGCGCCTCCTGGCCGAGACCGTGACGGCGCGGGGCGCCCGCCGGGCGGACGACGCGCTGCGGGTGGTCCGGTGGCAGATCGACGCCGGCATCCCGCCGGACGCCGACGTGGTCATGGCCAGCGCCCGGGTCGCCGCGCACAACCTGGACTGGACCACGGTGGCGGCCATGAGCCGGGCCGCGTGGGAGGGCGGGGTGGCCGATGCCGCGGCGCTCCTGGCCGAGGCCCACTTCGAGCTGGGCGAGTTCGACGAGGTCGACGCCATCACGGACCGGGCGCTGGCGGAGCCCGCGACCCTCAGCGACCAGGCCCGCTCCCAGCTGCACCGGTCCCGGGCGCTGAGCCTCACCTGGGGTCACGACGACTCCGCCGCCGGCGTGGCCGAGGTGGCCTCCGCCCAGGGCACGGTCACCGACCCCCTCGCCCGCGACCTCCTGGTCTTCTCGCAAGCCGGGCTGCTGGCGTGGGCCGGCCGGGTGCGGGAGGCCCGGGAGCTGGTGGAGCCGCTGCTCGAGTCCGACGACCCCCGCGTGGTGGTCCAGGCGGCCACCATCGTGGAGCTGGTCGCCGCCACCTGCGGTCCCACCAGCCAGGCCATCGAGCTGGCCGATGCCTGGTTCCCCGTCCACCTGGGCCTCACGGACCGCACCGGGACCAACAACCCGGGCAACCACCTGATCACCAAGACCGTGGCCCTCTCCCACGCCGGCCGCCTCGCGGAGGCGTTGGAGCTGGCCGAGTTCGGGTACGGCACCTCCGTGGCCGGCCGCAACCTGATCGGGCAGATGTGGTTCGCCCTGGAGCTGGGCCGCATCGCCATGCTCCGAGGCGACGCCGCCCAGTCGCAGCGCTGGTACCGGGAGCACATCGCGCTGTGCCGCGGCACCGGCCACCGCCGTCCGATCACCCTCGGCCTGTCGGGGCTGGCCGTGGCGGAGGCGCACCTGGGCGACGTCGATGCCGCCCGCCGGGTGGTGGAGGAGCTCGACGGGCACCCGTCGGCGGTCATCGAGATCTTCGCCGTGGAGCGGGCCCGGGGCACGGCGTGGGCGGCTGCGGCCGCCGGCGACGCCAGCGGCGCCCGGCGGATCCTGCTCGAGGCGGCCGCCGAGGCCGAGGCCCTCGGCGTGACCATGCTGGCGGCGCTGGCCCGCCTCGACGCCCTCCGCCTAGGCGACACCGGTCAGGCCCGCCCGCTGGCTGCCGCCGCGGCCGTGGTGGAGAGCGCCATCATCGACCTGGCCGCCCGCTGGGCCGCGGCCCCCGGCGACGGAGCCGAGCTGGGCGCGGTGGGCGAGGCGTTCGCCGAGCTGGGCTGCCTGATGTTCGCCGCCGAGGCGTTCGCCGCGGCCGCCCTCGCGTGGCGCCGCTCGGGCGAGCCTCGGCGGGCCACCGCCGACGAGCGCCGGGCCGACGAGCTGCTGCGCCAGTGCCGCGGCGCCAACGTGGCCGCCCTGACCACCGTGGAGTCCGTGGTGCCGCTGACGGCGCGCGAGCGCGAGATCGTGCTGCTGGTGGCCGACGGCATGAGCACCAAGGAGGTGGCCGAGCGGTTGTTCCTCTCGGCCCGCACCGTGTCGAACCACCTGCAGAACGCCTACACGAAGCTGGGCATCTCGAAGCGATCCGAGCTGGCGGCGGCGCTGTCGCGCCTGGGTGGCGACGGAGCCGCCGCATGACCCCGGAGGAGATCCAGCTGGTGGCCGAGGTGATCGATCGCCTCGACGGCCGTCCGGAGTTCGCAGACCGCTTCTACGAGCGGCTGTTCGTGGCGGCGCCCCAGACCCAGGCGATGTTCCCCGACGTGGCCGCCCAGCGGCTGAAGCTGACCGCCGAGCTGGCGTCGATGGTGTCCATGCTCGGCAACCTGGACACGCTCGAGGCCCGGGCCCGGGACCTGGGTGCCCGTCACCGGGGCTACGGCGTGCGGGCGTCGCACTACCGCCTGGCCCGGGAGGTGATGGCGGCCGCGCTTGCGGACGTGCTGGGCGACGAGTTCGGCCCGGACGAGGCGGCGGCGTGGAACCGCGCCACCAGCCTGATCACCGAGCTCATGATGTCGGCGTGATCGCGGTCGTCGGGCTGGGGCTGATCGGCAGCGGCGCCCTCCGGCACCTCGCCGCGTCCGGCGCGGACGTGGCGGGCATCGGCCCGACCGAGCCGCCGGTGCTGGCCGCGCACGAGGGCGTGTTCGCCAGCCACTACGACTCGGGCCGCATCACCCGGCACCTCGATGCTCGGCGGGAGTGGGCGGTGCTGGCCGCCCGGTCGATCGCGGGGTACGCGGCGCTGGAAGCGGCGTCGGGCATCGCGTTCCACCGACCGGTCGGCGTGGTGATGGCGGAGCACGATCCGGACCGCATCGCGTCGACGCTGGCCCACGCGGCCGAGCTGGGGGTCGAGGTCGACGTGGCGCCGCCGGGAGCGGCGGCACCCACGGGGGGTCTGCTCGCCCTGCCCCCGGGCTGCACGGTCCTGGCCGAGCCCGGGCCCGCCGGTCACATCGACCCGCGGCGGATGCTGGCGGCCAACGTGGCGGTGGCGGCCGCCGGCGGTGCTTCCGTGTTCGACGACGAGGTGGTCGGCCTGGACCAGGTGGACGGCGGGTGGTCCGTGCGCACCGCCACCGGCCCGGTCCTGCGGGCGGACCAGGTGCTGGTGGCCGCCGGGCCCCACACCGACGAGCTGCTGGCCGGGTTCGACCTCGACGCCGCGACCCCCACCCTGGAGGTGCGGGGCGAGACCGTGGTGCTGGCCGAGCTGGACCCCGAGGAGCGGGCTCGGCTCGCAACGATGCCGTCGGTGCTGGCCCGCCTCCGCGACCACCCCACCTACGAGGACCTGTACGCGGTTCCGCCCACCGTCTACCCCGATGGCACGGTCCGCCTGAAGCTCGGCGCGACGCGGCGCGCCTACCTCGGGCTCCCCACGCCGGAAGCGAAGCGGGCGTGGATGCGAGGCGACGACCACCGGACCGAGCTGCCCGAGCTCCGCTCGCTGCTCGAGGAGCTCGTCCCCGGCCTGCGGGCCCGGTCGTGGGAGACCAAGCCGTGCCTCATCACCGAGACGCCGTCGGATCTGCCGTACGTCCAGCAGCTGGCACCCGGGCTGGTGGTGGCGGCGGGCGGCAACGGCTACGCCGCCAAGAGCGCCAACGCGATCGGTGCCCTGGCCGCCGACCTCCTGGTGGCCGGTCGCTGGACCGATGCCGACCTGGAGGAGGTTGCGTTCCGAGGTTGAGGATCGTTCAGGTTCGTGGTGGATTCCCCGGGTGGAGAGACAGGTTTCCGTCAGTGAACCGCCTGATTCCTGTTACGTCGAGCGCACAACCGTGAAATCCGGGCTTCGTACGTTGCCCGCCATGAACACGTTCCGACTCCCATGGACCGGGGAGGTGGCGGGCTCGCTCGCCCTCTCCGGCGCAGACATCGACCACGCCCCGCCGCCGAACGGCCGCTCGCTCCTCGGCCGCCACCGGTCGGGACGGCTGCCGGTCCGGTCGTTCAAGGACCGGGAGGTGCAGAAGCGCTTCGGCGTGATCCTCGCTGGCAAGATGATCGGCCTCGCGCTCGTCGGCGCGGCGTTGATGCTCTTCGCCTACCTCTTCGAGGCGAAGGCGGGCGCGGCCCCGGCGCAGGAGGGTCCGGCCGTCGCCGACCTGATCAACCCCATCAACACGATGTGGACGCTCGTCGCCGCCTTCTTGGTGTTCTTCATGCAGGCGGGCTTCATGGCCCTCGAGGCTGGCTTCGCCCGGTCCCGGGAGTCGGTCAACATCATGATGGAGTGCATCTTCGACACGTGCCTGTGCGGCATCCTGTGGTCGGCGTTCGGCTTCGCCTTCATGTTCGGTGTGGGCAGCGGGCTCATCGGGCACTCGTTCTTCTTCCTGCACCACACCACGGCGGACTACAACGGCACCGGCATCGGCTTCTTCGCCTTCGTGCTGTTCCAGTTCGCCTTCGCCGACACGGCCTCGACCGTCACCTCCGGCGCCATGGTCGGCCGGACCTCGTTCAAGGGCGACATCCTCTACAGCTTCGTGGTGTCGGGCTTCATCTACCCGATCTTCGGCCACTGGGTCTGGGGGCCGGGCGGCTGGCTCGGCAACACCATGGGCTGGTTCAACGGCCTGGTGCCCGACGGCATCGTCTTCCGTGACTTCGCCGGCTCCACCGTGGTCCACACGGTCGGCGCCGTGGTCGCCCTCGCCGGCGCCGTGGCCCTCGGCCCCCGCCTCGGCCGCAAGTTCGGCAAGGAGGGCGGCCCCACCGCTCCCCACGACATCAACCTCGCCGCCATCGGCGCCGTGATCCTCTGGTTCGGCTGGTACGGCTTCAACCCCGGTTCGACCATCTCTGCCATGGACTGGGAGGGCATCGGCCGGGTCGCCTGGAACACCACCGTCGCCGCCTGCGCCGGCGGCCTGGTCGCCGTGTTCTTCGTCTACCCCCGCTCCAAGAAGTGGGACGTGGGCATGGCCATCAACGGCTTCCTCGGCGGCCTCGTGGCCATCACCGCCCCCTGCTACTGGGTGGGCCCGTGGCAGTCGATCCTGATCGGTGCCATCGCCGGCATCCTGGTGCCGCTGGGCGTCGACCTCCTCGAGAAGGTCAAGGTCGACGACCCGATCGGCGCCGTCCCGGTGCACGGCATCTGCGGCATCTGGGGCACGGTCAGCATCGGCCTGCTCGCCACTGGCCAGTACGGCCTGCCGGGTGCCACCGGAGCCGACAACAGCAGCCCGATCGAGGGCCTGTTCTACGGTGGCGGCACCGGCCAGCTGATCGCCCAGTGCATCGGCTCGCTGTCGTGCCTGGTCGCGGTCGGCCTGGTCTCGTTCGGCCTCATGTTCGCCTTGCGGAAGCTCCCCGGCTCGTGGAACCTGCGCATCGAGAAGGACCTCGAGCTCGAGGGCCTCGACATCGCCGAGCACGGCCTCCCCGCCTACCACATGGAGTTCGGGCAGGGCTTCGCCTACACCACCTACACCGGCAAGCCGGTCGGCGAGACCTCGAGCCCCGAGCCCGAGTCGGTCTGACCGATGGCTGCGCCCACCGTCGAGATCCTCCGCTGGCCGGCCCAGGCCGGCCAGCGAGAGGAGCTCGTGGCGGCCAACCGGCCCTGCCTCTGGGTGCTCGACGCCGGTGATCTGCCGCCGGCCATCGGGCCCCTGGAGGACTGGGCCCGGGTGGGGGACAGCGAGCGTGACGTGCACGCCCGGGTCTAGCGC
>CALANQ010000246.1 GCA_937926025.1 uncultured Acidimicrobiales bacterium | reverse complement strand
GGTACCAGTTGAGGATCGAATCCATCTCGTCGTCGACGGAGAGGATGAAGCAGGCCGACGCCTGCTGCGGCACGCCCTTGACCCCGATGTTGAACCACACCGGCGAGTTGAAGGCGGCCTTCTGGTTGACCAGGAGGTGCTTGAGCTCGGCCCGGTACGTCTCGGCCTCGTTGTCGTCGACGAAGTAGCCGCCTTCGATGCCCCACTGGGTGATGGTGTCGGCCACCCGGTCGATGACCTGCTTGAGCGAGTTCTCCCGCTCCGGCGTGCCCAGCGTGCCCCGGAAGTACTTCTGGGCGACGATGTTGGTGGCGTTCAGCGACCACGTGGTGGGGAACTCGACCCCGAGCTGCTCGAAGGCGACCGACCCGTCCCGGTAGTTGGTGATCCGGGCGTCGCGCCGCTCCCACGTCACCTCGTCGTAGGGATGGACGCCCTCGGTGGTGAAGTGGCGGCGGATGCCGATGCCGGTCTGCTCGGGTGCCATGGCCATGGGGGGTCTCCTCGGAGAGGTGGAGTGTCAGGAAGATGTCAGGGTTGACCTGCGGTGCCGGATGGTCGGTCGGGAGGCGGACCTCCCAGCCCGGGCGGCGCTGCCCAGACCACAACCCCTTGTGGTCAAGACGTCCCCTGTCGCCCCGGCACCACAAGATGTAGAACCCAAACTACACCACGGTAACTACATCGGTGTCAACGGCTTCGGGCAGGTTTCTGCGCTCACCCATCGCCCTCCCCGTGCCCGGGCAGGACAACGAGCACCGGACTGGACGGGCAGGTCGAAGGGAGCGGAACCCGCCGTCGCCGACGGCCCCCGGGGCCTCCCTCACGTACTCCCTCCACGGCGCCCTTCGGCTCCGCAGAGATCCCACACCACTTGTTCCGACCGTCCGGTCCGGCGCTCGTTGACGCCGGGGACCAACCTACGGTGGATGCCCTGTGGGTTGGAAGGGGAACAACCCTGTGTATTTCGCGGGGATTTCCCCGGCGTTCATCCACACCCCGTGCGCTCGTTGTGGATTCGACGGGCCCCGTTGTGGATTCACCGCCCGGTCCCGGGGGTAGAACGGGCGCCGCATGTCGACGCCACCCCCCTCCCCCCTCCTCGACGACCCGCGCCTCACCACCATGGGGCTCCTGATGGAGGTCCACGCCGGCCTCCGCAGCGCCACCGAGCCCGACCTGGAGGTCCACGGCCTCAGCTGGTCGGCGTTCGACGTGCTGATCCGGCTGTCGCGGTCGCCCGACCTCCGCCTCCGGATGAGCCAGCTGGCGGATCAGACCACCCTCTCCAACTCGGGCCTGACCCGGGTGGTCGACCGCCTGCTCGACGCCGGCCTGGTCCAGCGCGTCCGGGACCACGACGACAAGCGGGTGTATCACGCCGTGATCACCCCGGCGGGCCTGACCCGGGTGGTCGACGCGCTGCCGTCGCACCTCGCGCTGATCCAGCGGTCCCTCACCGGCCTGATCGATCCGGCCGACCTGGTGGTGTTCGAACGGGTGCTGCGCACCGTGCGCGCCGTCGTGAAGCCGGGCGCCGACCCGTCCGACCCGGTCGCACCGCCCGCCTCCTGACCTCAGGACCTCAGGCCGGGGCCACCGCCACGGGGATGCCGTTCAGCACGGCGTTGCCCGATGGCACGTCCACCAGCTCCTCGTCGGACAGCACGTTGGAGTTCACGCCGGCGTGGCGGCCGGCCACCTCGAGGCGCACGCCGGGGAGGTCGTGGCCCCATCCGTGGGGCAGGCTCACCACCCCGGACCGGACGGCGTCGGTCACCTCCACGGGCACCTCCACCTTCCCGACGCGGCCGGTCACCACCGCGCTGCCGCCGTCGGTCACGCCCCAGCGGGCGGCGTCGTCGGGGTGGACGTGGAGGGTGCAGCGGGGCTTGCCCTTCACCAGCACCTCGAGGTTGTGCATCCACGAGTTGTTCGACCGCAGGTCGCGCCGGCCCACCAGGACGGCCTCGGGCACCTCGCGGTCCAGCGCAGCCCGGAGGCGGGGCAGGTCGGCCAGGATCGGCTCGGCCGCCAGCTCGATGAAGCCGGTGGGCGTGCGCAGCACCTCGGGCAGGCGGGGCTGCAGCGGGCCCAGGTCGACACCGTGCGGGTGGTCCAGCAGCACATCGAGGGTGAGCGGCGGCACGCCGGGCGCCACCTCCTCGGTGCGGGCGCCGAAGCCGTCGCCGTAGGGGCCCGTGCGCAGCAGCAGGTCCAGCAGCCGCTCCGGGCCGGTGCGGGGAGCAAGGGCCGCGAGGATCTCCTCGGAGTCACGGCCGGCGATGGGACCGTGCTCGTCACCGACCGCGCTCTGGACGAGCGTGGTGACGACCAGGTCGTCGACGATCGAGGGGGCCGCGGCGGCACCGAGCCCCTGGAAGATCAGCGCCACCTTCGCCAGGATCTCCCACTCGTCGGGCTCGCCCTCGGCGAGCGGCAGCACGGGCGGCGAGTAGTTGGCCACGTTGCGGAGCGCGACCTGGAGCAGGGCCAGGTCGTAGTGGCCCTTCGCCAGGGGGCTGGGCGGCGGGAGGATCACGTCGGCGTGGCGGGTGGTCTCGTTCACGTAGATGTCGACGGCCACGTAGAACGCCAGGCCGCGTCGAGCCGGTCGCCGTTGGGGGTGGACAGCACGGGGTTGCCCGCAACGGTGACCATGCCCCGGATCTGGCCCTCACCCGGCGTGTCGATCTCCTCGGCGAGGCAGGCAGCGGGGAGCTCGCCCATCGTCTCGGCCAGGCCCCGCACCCGGGTCTGGTGGCGACCGACGCGCAGCCCGCGACCGGTCCGCGACGCGCCGCGGGTGTTGGACGCCCCGGCCGCCGCCTTGGCGAACATGGCCCCACCGGGCCGGTCGAGGTTGCCGGTGACGACGTTCAGCACGTCGACCAGCCATGACGCCACGGTGCCGAACTCCGCCGTGGTGGTGCCCATCCGCCCGTACACGGCGGCGCTGGGCGCATCGGCGATCTCCAGCGCCAGGCGGCGGATGGTGTCGGCATCGATGCCGACGGTGGCGGCCACGGCGTCGGCGGTGAACGGCGCCAGCTCGGCGAGCACCTCGTCGAGGCCCTGGACCCACTCGCCCGCAGCGCCCGGCTCGCCCCGGCCCGCCTCGGCGAGGGTGGTGATGAGCGCAGCCAGGAGGAAGGCGTCGGTGCCGGGCCGGATGGCCAGGTGCACGTCGGCCTCCTCCGCCGTGCGGCTGCGACGGGGGTCCACCACCACCAGGCGTCCGCCGCGCGCCCGCATGGCCTCGATGCGTCCCGGCCAGTCCGGTGCGGTGGCGAGGCTGCCGTTCGACGCGTACGGGTTGCCGCCCAGGATCACCAGGAGGTCGGTGCGATCGACGTCGGGGACGGGGATCGAGAGGCCGCCGCCGAACAGCCACGACGACGTCAGCTCCTTCGGCCGCTGGTCCACGGTGCTGGCCGAGAACACGTTGCGGGTGCCGAGCGCCTTGAGCAGCGGCTTCAGGTACAGCAGCGCGGACAGGTTGTGGGCGTTGGGGTTGCCGACGTAGACGCCCAGGGCCTCCCGGCCGTGCTCGTCGACGAAGGCCGTGAAGCGGCGCTCCAGCTCCGTGAAGGCCTCGTCCCACGACACCGCGACCAGCTCCCCGTCGCGGCGCACGAGCGGCGATCGCAGCCGGTCGGGATCCTCGTGGAGCCGTCCGAGGGTGGTTCCCTTGGGGCAGACGAAGCCGTGGCTGAACACGTCGTCCCGATCCC
>CALANQ010000245.1 GCA_937926025.1 uncultured Acidimicrobiales bacterium | reverse complement strand
ACGCGATGACCATCGGCGAGACCCGCAAGGCCTGCCCTGCCGACGACATCATCACCAAGCTCGTGGCCGCCAGCACCGAGTCCGACACCCTGACCACCGACGAGTTCGCCTGGTTCATCCTGATGCTCGCGGTGGCCGGCAACGAGACCACCCGCAACGCCATCAGCCACGGCATGCACGCCTTCCTGCAGTTCCCCGAGCAGTGGGAGATCTACAAGCGCGACCGTCCCGAGACGGCGGCCGACGAGATCGTCCGCTGGGCGACGCCGGTGGTCATGTTCCAGCGGACCGCCCTCCAGGACGCCGAGGTCGCCGGCCAGCACGTGAAGGCCGGCCAGCGCGTCGGGCTCGTGTACAGCTCGGCAAACTTCGACGAGACGGTGTTCGAGGACCCGCACTCGTTCAACATCCTGCGCGACCCGAACCCGCACGTGGGCTTCGGCGGCGGCGGCGCCCACTTCTGCGTGGGTGCCAACCTGGCGAAGGTCGAGATCAACCTGATGTTCAACGCCATCGCCGACCACCTGCCGGACATCTCGTCGCTCGGCGAGCCGAGCCGCCTGCGCTCCGGTTGGCTGAACGCGCTGAAGGACTTCCCGGTCAGCTACGCCTGATCCGCTCGGTGCGGTCTCCCTCGTCGCTCAGGCGGTGACGAGGGGGACCGCGTCGAACAGCTCCCGGTCCTGCTCGATGAACCGGTGGCCCCAGCCCACCCCCACGGTGGGCAGGTCGAGCGCGGCGAAGATCCCGTGGTGGGACTCGTCGGCGAACACGTTGTCGGCCTCGAGCGCCCGCTTGACCTTGCCGGCATCGCCGCGCCCGACGGCGGCCACCAGGGCGGCGGCCGTCTCCGCGGTGGGCACGCCCGCGCCCGGGATCTGATCGGACGGTGTGCCCATCTCACCCATGATCTCGGCGCCGTTGGGCGGTGCGGTGGCCGATGCCGCCAGCTCCCCGTCGGGGCCGATCACGTGGATCACGGCGAAGTCGGAGTCGAACACCGCGACGTCGACCACCGGCACGCCGAGCGCGGTGGCCAGCTGGACGGCGGCGCCTCCGAGCGGCGCCTCGTGCCCGGCGGAGAAGACCACGACGTCGTCGCCGACGGCGGCCAGGTGGTCCCCGGTGCCGGCCAGCACCCCCTTGACGGCCTCGACGCCGGCTCCGACCACGGTCACGTTCGCATAGGTGCTGCCCATGGGGGAGGAGCCTGCCAGATCGGGCATGCTGAGCAGCGTGACTGTCATCAAGATCAACGCCACCCCCGTCCCCGCCGAGTCCGGCGACGAGCTCGCCCAGCGCTTCGCAGCCCGGGCCGGTGCCGTCGACGGGGCCGAGGGCTTCGAGGGCTTCGAGCTGCTCAAGCCCACCGACGAGCGGCTGCAGTGGCTGGTGGTGACCCGCTGGCGCGACCCGGAGTCGTTCGAGGCGTGGACCAGCTCCCAGGCCTTCGCCCACGGCCACCAGGGCGCCGCCAAGCCCGCAGCCCACGGCGGCCCCGTGAGCACCGCCTCCGAGCTCTGGAACTACGAGGTCGCCGGCGGCTCCACCGGCGGCGCCTGACGCAGGACGCCGGCCCGGATCAAACGGCTGCCACCCGGACGGGTGGCGAGGCGACGGCGGCCATCGGAGCGAGGCCGCCCAGATCTGTGGTGAGCACCGTGCACCCGGGCAGCTCGGCAGCGACCGCGATCACCGTGGCATCGACTGCTGATGCCGTGTGTCCGGCGGCTCGGGTCCGAAGCCGAGCGGCGTTGCGCGCGAGATCGGCGTCGACCGAGACGACGTCGCAGTGGCGCAGGATCCGGTTGGTCCGGACGTCGCGAGCCGGCTCAAGGCCCCGCTGTCGAGCACGACGAGCTGGACCGTTCTCACGCGGGGTGGGAGCCGAACGTCCGTGCCGCCACGCCTCGGCTTCGGCCAGATCCTCGGGCGAGGGTGGGCCGAGGTCGGCCTCCATCTCGGCCTGCAGCTGAGCGAGTCCGTCTGCGTTCTCGATGCGTCGCAGCTGGGTCTCGAGTCCGAGGCGGGTGATCTCGGAGATGTTCAGGCCGTGCCCACGAGCCGAGGCCAGCAGATCGTCGGGGACGGTGATGTTCACGCGAGCCATGCGCACAACATGCGCATCACTTCCGGTGTCGTGGCGAGCGAGCATGCATGAAAGGCTATGAAGATCATCGCAACGAATCAAGGGCCATGATCGGCGTCCGTGTCGGCCGCCCGTTCCCGGAGGGTCCGCTTGTCGAGCTTGCCCAGGGGGTTGCGGGCCAGATCGTCGACCAGGCGGATCTGCCTCGGGCACTTGAAGCGGCTCAGGCGGTCCTCGCACCACGCCTGCAGGTCCTCGATCGACGAGGGTGACGCAGGGTCGACCGGCACCACCAGCGCCACCAGCTGCTCGCCCAGGTCGGGGTGCGGGAGGCCGACGCCGGCCACGTCGGCCACGCCCGGGTGGGCCACCAGCACCTGCTCCATCTCAGCCGGGTAGACGTTGACGCCGCCGGTCACCACCATGTCCGAGAAGCGGTCCGTGATGAAGACGAAGCCGTCCTCGTCGACCCGGCCGATCTCGCCGAGGGTGAACACGCCGGGGGCGATGTGGGCGGCGGCGGTGCGCTCGGGATCGCCCTCGTAGACGATGCCCCGGCCGGTGGCGTCGGCGAAGTAGAGGCGACCCTCGGTGCCGGCCGGGACCGTGCGCCCCTCGTCGTCGACCACCACGGCCTCGTACGGTGCGACGGACCGGCCGACCGACCCGGGATGGGCCAGCCAGTCCTCGCTGGTGATCGATGCGGTGACGCCCACCTCCGTGGCCCCGTACGCCTCCAGGACCACGGGGCCCCACCAGTCGATGATCGCCTGCTTCACGTCCACGGGGCAGGCGGCGCCGGTGAGGAAGACCAGCTCCAGGCTCGACACGTCGAAGCGGGCTCGGACCTCGTCGGGGAGGGCGGCGAGGCGGGCCAGGTGGGTCGGGACGAGCGTGGTGGACGCGATGGCCCACTCGTCGATGGCCTGGAGCGTGCGCGCCGCGTCGAACCGGCCGAGGATGCCGATGGGCGTGCCCGCGGCGAGGGCGCGCACGGCGTTGAGCGGACCGGTGTGGTGCAGCGGGGCGACGACGAGGTGGCGGCCGAGGCCCACGAACCGGTTGGCCTGGGTCGCCTCCACGAACTCGGCCCAGGACGCCCGGGGCGGGAACACGTTCGGCGGCAGGTGCGTGGCCTTCGGGGTGCCGGTGGTGCCCGAGGTGAAGAGCAGGTTCGGCACGATGGGCACGTCGTCGGGCGGGGGACCGGCCGGGGCCGAGGCCAGCCAGTCGTCCCAGTCGGGGTCGTCCCAGGCGTGGACCTCGATGCCGCCGGCGCGGGCGGCGGCATCGCGCGCCCGCTCGGCGGTGGCGGGCCCGGCGATGACCAGCCGGACCTCGCCGGTGGTGAGCTGGTACTCGGCCTCCGGGGCGGCGAGGTGGCTGTTGACCGCCACCACCGACGCTCCCGAGCGCAGCCCGCCGAGGTGGGCGACGACCGCCGGCGCGGCGTTCTCTGCGAACACCGCCGTGCGCCCGCCTGCGGCCCGGGCAAGGTGGGCGATGCGGTCGGCGGTGTCCCAGACCTCATCGGCCGACCAGGCGCGCTCGGCGTCGACGATCAGGGCGCCGTCGGGATCCGGGCCGGGGCCGGTCACGACGGAACGGGCTCGGAGCCGTCCTCGTAGAGCTCGTCGCTGTGACCGGTCACGAGCGGCTGACCGGTGGGGCGGTACTTGCAGATCTGGACCCCGGTGGGGGCGAGCGTGGTGGAGACCAGCTCGTACACGCGGGCCGAGCCGTCATCGGGGAACAGGCGCTTGCCGCCGCCGAGCGTCACCGGCTCGATCATGAGGTTGAGCTCGTCGACCAGGTCGGCCTCGATGAGGCTGCGCGACAGCGTGGCGCTGCCCATCACGCACAGGTCGCCGCCGTCTCGCGCCCGCAGCTCCCGGATGGCGTCGAGGGCGCCGTCGGCGGGGATCAGGTGGGCGTTGTTCCAGGTGATGTCGTCGGCGCTGAGGGTGCCCGACACCACGTGCTTCTCGATGGCGTTCATCTGGTCGGCGAACGGGTCGCCAGCCCGCTCCGGCCAGGCCTGCTCCATGCCGCGGAACGTCCGGCGCCCGAAGAGGAGGGCGTCGACGGTGGAGAAGGCCTCGCCGATCGCCCCC
>CALANQ010000244.1 GCA_937926025.1 uncultured Acidimicrobiales bacterium | reverse complement strand
GACCACCGGCGAGATCACCGAGGCCATCCCGCCGTTCGAGCCGCCCGCCCCGAGCACCACCCCCACGCTGCCCGCGGCGCCGTCGGAGTCGCAGCTGCTCCAGGCCCTCGCCGACCAGATCACCGCGGGCCTGCAGGACCAGGCCCGCCAGCTGCTCGAGGCGCTCGACGCCGAGCGGCTGGTCGCCCTGCTCGGGGTCGACCCGATCCTCCTGCAGATCCTGAACGACCTCGACGCCGATCAGGTCGAGCGGCTCCGGGCGGCCCGCCCCGAAGACATCGACGACGTGATGCTCGACCTCTACAACGAGATCATCCCCCCGGGCGAGCGGCTCGACGTGCCCCTGCTGCCGCCCACCACCACGCCGCCCGGGTCGTCGCCGACGCTCCCGCCGCTCACCCTGCCCACCGTGCCCCTGCTGCCCAAGCTGGGAGGTGGGTGACGTGCGCCGCCCCCTGATCCGCGCCCTCGCCGCCCTCGTCCTGGTCGGCGCCCTCGGCCTGACCGGCTGCACCGACGGCGGTGGCGGGCGCGTCGAGGCCAGCGCCACCTTCGATGACGTCGCCGACCTGGCGGACGGCGCGCCGGTGATGATGGCCGACGTCACCATCGGCAACGTCCGGTCCATCGAGCTGGACGAGACCGGGCGACGGGCCCGCGTCACGTTCGGCGTCGACCGCTCGGCCAACGTGCCGGCCGCCGTGTCCGCCCAGATCCGGCGGACCTCCCCCCTGGGCGAGAAGTTCATCGACCTCGTCCCCCAGACCGACGACCTGGAGGCGGAGCCCCTGGCCGACGGTGCCGTCCTGGACCAGACCGCCGTCGTGTCGGACCTGGAGCAGCTGATCGCCAGCGGGACCGATGCGTTCACCGCGCTCAGCGCCTCGCAGATCGCCATCCTGCTCGACGAGGGGGAGCGGGCGTTCGCCGGGAAGGGCCCGCAGCTGCGGGTCATCCTCGACCACCTCGCCGACGTGGCCGCGGGCTACGAGACCCGCACCGAGAAGGTGAAGGCGATCATCGTGGACCTGGACCGGCTCGCCGGCGACCTGGCGCCGCAGACCGGCCCCAACGGCGAGGCCCTCGCCAACCTGAAGGCGACGCTGAAGATCCTCAACGAGAACGACGAGGAGTTCTACGCGCTGGTCCGCTCGCTGAACGAGGTGGCCGACGACGGCAACCGCATCCTGGACCGGCACCTCGACGACATCGAGACGCAGGTGCGTGGTCTGCGCGACGTGACCGACGCGGTGGCCGACGAGCAGGACGCGCTGGCCGGCCTGCTGGAGAACCTGCCCCGCCACAACGGCTCGGTCCCGCTGGCCGAGCGCAACAACTTCATCCACGTCCTGATCGACGTCGTGCTGTGCGGCGTGCCCGGCGGCGGCGACGTGCCCGGCGACCCGGTGGACGCCTGCGAGCCCGGAGCCGGCTCGTGATCACCCGCCGGATCATCGCCAACCTCGTGGTGTTCTTCACCCTGTCCGCCGCGCTGGTGGGCTACGGCGCGGTCACGCTGTTCGGCAACCCGTTCGAGCAGCGCCGCACGGTGGTGGCCGACCTGCCCGACGCCGGCGGCCTCCGCACCGGGTTCTCCGCCAGCCACGACGGCGTGGTGATCGGCACCGTGTCGAAGATCGAGCTGCGCGGCGACGCCGTGCGCGTGACCGTGGAGCTCGACCCGGGCCAGACCGTGCCGGCCGGGGTCCGCGCCAAGGTGGTGCGGGCGTCGGCGGTGGGCGAGCAGCGGCTCGACCT
>CALANQ010000243.1 GCA_937926025.1 uncultured Acidimicrobiales bacterium | reverse complement strand
GCCGACCACGACGACCAGCACGACCGCGGCCTCGCCCACGACCTCGCCGTGCTGGCCGAGCGGATGCCCGGCGCCGACCCCGCCCCTGCGCTCGTGGCCGCGGTGCAGGGCAACGGCCCCACCGGTGATCCCCGGACCCAGTCCACCCCGACGGCGGAGCCCACCCCGCTCGTCGCCATCAGCAGCGCCCTCGACCGGCGGCTCAGCCGGCGCCGCGCCCTCACCGTGCTCGGCGGGGGCGCGGCGGCGCTCACCCTCGCCGCCTGCCAGCAGGTGACCGGCGGCGGTCTTGTCGCCATCCCCGAGGAGACCGCCGGGCCGTACCCGGGCGACGGCTCCAACGGCCCGAACGTGCTCACCACCAGCGGCATCGTCCGCTCGGACATCCGCTCGAGCTTCGGGTCGATGTCGGGCACCGCCACGGGCGTGAAGCTCACCATCAAGATGAAGGTGCTCGACGTCAGCGAGGGCGGCGCCAACAAGACGGGAGCCGCCGTGTACCTCTGGCACGCGGACCGCCTCGGCCGGTACTCGCTGTACTCCAGCGGCGTCACCAGCCAGAACTACCTGCGGGGCGTCCAGGTGGTCGACAGCGACGGCATGGTCACGTTCACCAGCGTGTTCCCCGGCTGCTACGACGGCCGCTGGCCGCACATCCACTTCGAGATCTACCCGAGCGCAGCCAAGGCCACGAGCGCCGCCAACAAGATCGCCACCTCCCAGATGGCGATGCCGATCGAGCCGTGCCAGGCCGTGTACGCCACCAGCCTCTACACCGGCAGCGCCGCCAACCTGGCCAAGATGTCGATCAAGACCGACAACGTCTTCCGTGACGGCTACAGCCACCAGCTGGCCAACGTCAGCGGCAGCACGTCGTCGGGCTACACGGCCCGGCTCACGATGGCGGTGGCCTGACCTGCGGGTTCGCATCCCGAGGCAGCGCCGATAGCGTCCCGGCCATGACCCTCGACGCAGACCTCGCCTCCCTCCTCGCCGGCAAGAACTTCGCCGCGTTCACCACGCTCATGGCCGACGGCCAGCCGCAGACCCAGATCATGTGGATCGGCGACGACGGCGAGCACCTCCTGATCAACACGGAGCTGCACCGCCAGAAGTTCAAGAACGCCGAGCGGGACCCCCGGGTCACCGTGACCGTCTTCAACTCGGAGAACGCGTACCAGTACGTCGAGGCCCGGGGTCACGTGGTCGGCACCGTCGGCGGCGACGAGGCCCGCGCCCACATCGACGCCCTCGCCAAGAAGTACATGGGCGTCGACGACTACCCGAACCCGATCCAGAGCGAGCGGGTCATCCTCCAGATCGCGATCGACAAGATCCACAAGAACGGCTACTGATCTCCCCGTGCTGGAGATGCGGGACCGCTGCGAGCGGTGCGAGGCGGCACTGCCGGCCGACAGCGATCACGCCCGCATCTGCTCCTACGAGTGCACGTTCTGCGCGGACTGCGTCGACGGGCCGCTCGCCGGTGCCTGCCCCAACTGCGGCGGGGAGCTCCAGGCGCGGCCCCGGCGCGCCGGCTGACTACCAGTCCGGGCCGTGGTCATCCTCGGGGTCGTCCCCGGGGACGATGAGGTCCCACCGGTCCAGGCAGTCCTCGCAGCGGTAGCTCACCAGGTCGCCCGGCCAGAAGCGGCCGGTGTCGTCCGGCTTGGTCATCAGGTGGGCGGTGCTGCCGCAGTCGACGCACACGATGGTCTGCGGCACCAGGGGCGCACCCGACGAGTCCGTCGGGCCCTCGTCGTGGTCGTCATCCGCCCGGTGGAAGTCGCTCACCGGTCGCCTGCGGCCCGGCGCTTGGCCTGGTCGGCCTGGAACTGGGCCACGCCGTCGGCGAACCCGGGGTCGAAGATGACAGCCCGGCCGTGGCGGTCCTCGTTGGCCAGGGCGTCCTCGAACGACAGGCCGTAGCTCTCGTAGGCGGAGAGCCGGTCGTGCACCACCGCCGGCCACGGCGACGACGCGATGACCTCGGCCATCTCGACCGCGGCGGCGAGCGCCTCGCCCGCCGGCACCAGGCGGCTCACGAAGCCGATGCGCTCGGCCTCCTCGGCGTCGAACCCCCGCCCGGTGAGCATCAGGTCCATGGCCCGGCCGAGACCCACGATGCGGGGCAGGCGGATGGTGCCGCCATCGATCAGCGGGACGCCCCAGCGCCGCTCCAGGCAGCCGAACTTGGCGCCGGTCCCGGCGACCCGGATGTCGCACCAGGCCGCCAGCTCCACGCCGCCGGCCACGCACCACCCGTCGATGGCCGCGATGACCGGCTTGGACAGGGCCATGCGGGTCGGGCCCATCGGCCCGCTGTCGCGGAGGCGGGGCAGGTCGGTCAGATCCGCGCCGGCGCAGAAGGCCGACTCGTCGCCCGTGAGCACCGCCACCTTCGCGGTGGGGTCGTTGTCGAACGCCAGGAACTCCCGGTACAGCCGCTCCGCGGTCTCCGAGTTCACCGCGTTGCGGCGCTCGGGCCGACCGATGCGCACGATGCGCACGGCGTCGCTGGCGGGGGAGGGGCTGGCGGGATCCGTCACGGCTCCGACCGTACCGCCCGTGCTCGCGGGTTGCGGAGGGGCGGTCGCGCGGGTGCGAGACTCGGCCGCCATGGGCAAGCAGCAGCGTGAGGACCTGACCGGACAGGTGGTCATCGTGACCGGCGCCAACTCCGGCATCGGCAAGGAGTCGGCGGTGGCCCTGGCGGCGATGGGCGCCACCGTCGTCATGACGGCCCGCAACGCGGAGAAGGGCGAGGCCGCCCGCCAGGAGGTCGTCGAGCGGTCGGGCAACGACCAGGTCGTCGTGGGCAGCCTGGACCTGGCCTCGTTCGCCTCGATCCGGACCTTCGCCGCCTGGTTCCTCGACGGGTACGACCGGCTCGACGTGCTGATGAACAACGCCGGCCTCATGGTCGACACCCAGCAGCAGACCGCCGACGGCTTCGAGCTCATGTTCGGCACCAACCACCTCGGTCACTTCCTGCTCACCGACCTGCTGCGCGACCGGCTGATCCAGAGCGCGCCGTCTCGGGTGATCGCGGTGTCGTCGGTCGCCCACCGCTGGGCCGTCGGTGGTCTCGACCACGATGACCTCCAGAGCACCACGCGGTTCAGCGGCGCCCGCGCCTACGGCCGGTCCAAGCTGGCCAACGCCCAGTTCGTGCTGGAGCTGGCCGACCAGCTGCAGGGCACCGGCGTCACCGTCAACGCGGTCCACCCCGGCAGCATCCACAGCGGGTTCTCCGTCGACGGCGACACCGGCGCGCTGGGCTGGTGGATGGCCACGTTCGGCCCCTACGTGCTGCGTTCGCCGAAGTCGGGTGCCAAGACCCAGGTCCTGCTGGCCAGCTCCACCCGGCCCCGGGTCGTGGGCAAGACCGGCGGCTACTGGTCGCACGGCCGCCGCTGGCCGGCCTCTCGCCACGCCCGCAACCGCGAGGAGGCCCGCTGGCTGTGGGAGGAGAGCAGCCGCCTGGTGGCCGAGGTCCCGTGAGCCGTCCCAAGCCGGCCCGCCGGCCCCGTCGATCACCCGCCGCGGCCCGCTCGGCGCCCAGCCGTGGCGCGCTGCGGATCGTGGCCGGTCGGGCGGGGGGACGGCGGATCGACGTGCCCCCCGGCGACGGCACCCGTCCCACATCGGACCGGGTCCGGGAAGCCGTGTTCAACGCCCTCGACAGCCTCGACGCCGTCGAGGGAAGCCGGGTGCTCGATCCCTTCGCCGGCAGCGGCGCCCTCGGCATCGAGGCCCTCTCCCGCGGCGCGAGCCACGCCACCTTCGCCGACACCGACCCGCAGGCGCTCGGGGTGGTGCGGGCCAACCTCGATCTGCTCGGGCTCGCCGACGAGGCGGTGGTCGTCGCCGGCAGCGCGGAGCGGGCGCTTGCGCTCGCCGGCGCCATCGACCTCGCCCTGCTCGATCCGCCGTACGCGTTCGACGGCTGGGACGCCCTGCTCCGGGCGCTGGTCCCCGCGCTGTCTCCCGGTGCCGTGGTGGTGCTCGAATCGGACCGGGAGGTGCCGCTTCCGGACGGTCTCGTTGGCATCAGATCGAAGACCTACGGCGGTACGGTGGTTCAGTTCGCCACCCCCGCCGGAGCACCTACGTGACGCGCGTCTTGTATCCGGGGTCGTTCGACCCCATCCACAACGGACACCTCGAGCTGATCGAGGTGGCGTCGCGCCTGTTCGACTCCGTGGTGGTCGCCACCATCGGCAACCCGCAGAAGACCACCGGCCTGTACTCGCTCCACGAGCGCCGCACCATGATCGAGGAGTCCGTCGCCCACCTGCCCAACGTCGAGGTCACCAGCTACTCCAGCCTGGTGGTGAACCTCGCCCGGGAGGTCGGCGCCGACTTCATCGTCAAGGGCCTGCGAGCGGTGTCGGACTTCGAGTCGGAGCTGCAGCAGTCGCAGATGAACCTGGCCATCTCGGGGGTGCACACCGTGTTCATCCCCTCGGCCACCGAACACTCCTTCGTCGCGTCGAAGTGGATCCGGGAGATCGCCCGGTTCGGCGGCGACGTGTCCTCGATGGTGCCGGCGCCGGTCGCCGCCCGTCTCGCCGAATCGTTCCAGGAGCCCCCCGCATGAGCTACGACGACCGTCCCTACGACGAACGCCCCTATGACGATCGCGGCTACGACGACGCCGGCTACGACGACCGCGATCCCCGCGACCAGCCGTTCGACGCCGAGGCCGACCTGGAGCCGGCCGAGGCGCCGCCTCGCCGGACCCTGATCCGCGGCCGCCAGCAGGTCGACGCCGAGGAGCTGCTGCGCCGGGTGTCGGACCTCATCGCGGCCGCCCGCCCGATGCCGCTGTCGGCCTCGGCGATGATCAACAAGGAAGAGGTGCTGGAGCTGCTCGACGAGGCCATCGGCCGCCTCCCCGACGAGCTGCGGGAGGCCCGCTGGCTCCGCAAGGAGCGCGAGGAGTACCTGGCCAAGATGCGGGCCGACGGTGACGAGATCACCGACGCCGCTCGGGCCCGGGCCGAGCAGATGGTCCAGCGCACCGAGGTGGTGAAGGCCGCCGAGCACCGCGCCCGGCGCATCATCGACAGCGCCGAGGCCGAGGCCCGCCGGCTGCGCCTTGAGTGCGAGGACTTCTGCGACCAGAAGCTGGCCAGCTTCGAGATCGTGCTGGAGCGCACCCTGAAGCTGGTGGGATCGGGCCGCGAGAAGCTCCAGGCCACCAACCTGAACCGCCCCGAGGAGCCCGAGCCGGAGCCCGAGGACGAGGCGTTCTTCGACCAGGATCGGTCGTGACCGCCGATCCCGTAGCCGGATCCGACGCCGGTCATCCGCCGGCGGTCATCGTCTCGGTCACCGACATCCGGCGGCGGCCGGGGTCGCGGATGCCCGTCGAGCGCACCCTGGTGGCCGACGGGCTGGGCCTCACCGACGTCGCCATCCCCGATGGGGCGGCCATCACCTTCGCCGGCGAGCTGGAGTCCATCCACGAAGGTGTCGTCCTCACCGGATCGGCCGAGGTGCCGTGGACGGGGGAGTGCCGTCGCTGCCTGAAGGACCTGGCGGGCACCGCGGTCATCGAGATCCGCGAGGTGTACGAGACCAAGCCCACCGACGGCGAGACGTGGCCGCTCGAGCACGACCAGGTCGATCTCGGCCCGCTGCTCCACGACATCGCGCTGCTCGCCCTGCCCCTGGCGCCCCTCTGCACCGACGACTGCCTCGGCCCGGCGCCCGACGCCTTCCCCGCCACCGTCGAGGGCGACCCCGTCCCCGGCGACGAGGCCCCGGAGGAACCGGTCAAGGACCCCCGCTGGGCCGCCCTCGACGACCTCGACCTCTGACCGATCCAACCGTCCCGACCCCGACAGATCGCCCCGCCCCCCACGAACTTTCGATGCTCGTGGTTGCAGAGCAACGGTTCGCATCGAAAGTTCCACAGCGCGTCGGGACGGGTCGGGAGGACCGGGGGTGCTTTCGACCGGGGTGGGGCGGTCCCGCTACCATCTACCCCTCGCGTGCGGCGCACCGCAGCGCCCCCGACCACGACCTCAGGACCACGACGATGGCTGTCCCCAAGAAGAAGACCTCCAAGTCCAAGAGCCGCAGCCGCCGGGCTTCGGCCTGGAAGCTCGACGCTCCCTCGCGCAGCGTCTGCCCCCGCTGCGGGTCCGCCAAGCTGCCCCACGTGGTGTGCGGCAACTGCGGCTGGTACCACGGCCGCCAGGCCATCGAGGTCGACTGACCCACCCGGCTGACCCGTCATGGCAGCTGACCGCCTCCCCGTCGCCATCGATGCGATGGGGGGAGACAAAGCCCCCTCGGAGATCGTCGCCGGCGCCATCCGCGCCCGCGACGAGCTCGGCGTTCCCGTCGTCCTGGTCGGACGGCCCGAGGAGCTGACCGACACCGGCGGGCTCGAGGTGATCCCGGCGTCCGAGGTCATCGCCATGGACGCTGATCCGGGCAAGAGCGTCCGGACCATGAAGGACTCGTCGCTGGTCCGCGCCGCCGAGGCCGTCCGCGACGGCAAGGCGTGCGCCATGGTCTCCGCCGGCAACACCGGCGCCACCATGGCCTCGGCCCTGCTCCGGATGAAGCGTGCGCCCGGTGTGTTCCGCCCGGCCATCGCCACCCCCATCCCCAACCCGGCCGGGGGCAACCCCACGGTGCTCCTCGACGCCGGCGCCAACGCCGAGTGCTCGCCCGAGTGGCTGGTGCAGTTCGCGCAGATGGGCACCACGTTCGCCCGCACCCGCTACGGCATCGAGTCCCCCAACGTCGGGCTGCTGTCCATCGGCGAGGAGCCCACGAAGGGCTCGCCGCTGGTCAAGGAGACCCACGCGCTGCTGGCCGACGGCGCCTGGACCGATGCCTGCGGCGGCACGTTCGTCGGCAACGTCGAGGGGCGCGACATCATGTCGCCCGACGTCGACGTCATCGTCACCGACGGCTTCACGGGCAACGTCGTGCTGAAGACGCTCGAAGGCTCCATGCGGTCGCTGGTCAACGCCATCCTGGGCACGTTCAACACCAGCGACGAGACCAAGGCCGCCGGCGACGTCCTGTTCCCGGCCCTGCTGCCGCTGTACGCCCAGCTGGACCCGAACAACACCGGCGGCGCCATGCTCCTGGGGCTGAACGGCGTGTGCATCATCAGCCACGGCTCGTCCAACGACACCGCCATCGTCAACGCCGTGAAGGTGGCCACCGAGATGGTCGACGCGGATCTGGTGGGCGCCGTCGCCCGGACCATCCGCCCCGCCGAGGACTGAGCGCCGCCGGGCGTCCTCCGACGCTGGTCAGTCGACGGCCGCCACCGGTTCCGCGTCGTCGGGCGCGGGCGGGGCCTCCGGCTCGGGGGCATCGAGCCAGGTGACCAGCGACGGCGGGACCGGGGCTCCGAGGTCCCGGCGCTGACCGACGAGGTGGCGGAGCCGGGCGGTGAGGGTGCGGCGCTGCGCCTCTCGCCCCACCTCGGGACCCTCGGGCTCCACCGGCTCCTCCTCGTCGCCGATGTCGGGGACGGTGTCCGGCGCGTCGCTCGCCGGCGGGGCGGCCGCCGTGGTGGCCGGGCTCTCGTCGGGCGTCTTGGCGGTGCCGCCGGTGACCAGCACCGGGCTGGGCCGGCCGAGGGCGTCGCCGCCGAAGAGCGTGGTGAGGGCACCGTCGAGGCGCCGCAGCTCGATGCGCACCTCGGTGAGCTCCCGGGTGAGGTGCCGGGCCTCGTCGTCGAGGTCCAGCAGCAGGTCGGCGGCGCGGAGCCAGCCGTGGTCCAGGGAGATGGCGATGAGCGCCGGGTCGATGGTCATGGAGTCGTGCACGTCGAACTCCGGGACCACCAGGCGCACCGTCTCGGCCCAGCCGCCGGGCGGGTTCAGCTCCTTGCGCAGGGTCTCGTCGGGCCCGATCTCGGCGCTGACCCGGCGGAGGATGTCGATCAGGTTCTTCTCGGCGAACGAGGCCACCGGCTCCACGCCCACGGAGCTGGCGGAGATGGCGATGACCCGCTCGACCTCCAGGTGGTGGACCAGGATCTCGATGGGCAGGATCTCCCGGGCGCCGCCGTCGACGTAGTGCTCCTCGCCCATCCGCACGGGCGGGAACGCCAGCGGGATCGACGCCGAGGCCAGCACCCCCGTGGCGAGGGGGACGTCCTCGAGCCCGGTGGGGCGGTCGTGGCGGTCGTGCAGGGCCCCGGTCTCGGTCACGTAGCGGAGCTCGCCGGACTCCAGGCTGACGGAGCCCACCCGTAGGGCGATGCCGGAGCGCCGGACGGCCTCGGGGTCGAGCTCGCGCTCGAGCAGGCCGGCGACCGGGCTGAGCGACAGCAGCGACTGGGCGGTGAGGGCCTCTCGGACGGCATCGAGCGCGCCGTCGGTCTCCGGTGGGCGGCGGACCAGGCTGCCGACGACCTTGACGGCCATGCGCACGGCGTTGGGGCTGCTGGCCCCGTCGCCCAGGAAGGACCGCCACGTGGACGCCCACGAGGCCGAGGCCTGCAGGCGGGTGAGCCACGGCTCGGGCTCCCACATGTCGTCGGTGACGCGGAGGGACCGCCAGACCCGCTCCACCTCGTCGATGGCGCGGGTGCCGTCGGCGTGGTCGCCCTCGGCGAGCTTGGCGGCGTTGAGCCCGCCGGCCGAGTTGCCGGCGA
>CALANQ010000242.1 GCA_937926025.1 uncultured Acidimicrobiales bacterium | reverse complement strand
CCGACCCCCGCCATGGCCAGCGCCCCCGGCCCCGGCCCGATCTCGAACAGCCAGAACTTGGCGGTGCCGCCCGGCAGGTGCCCGGCGTAGAGGGGGAGGGCCAGCAGTGACCCCGACCCGGCCCACGTCATGACGGTGGCCATCCAGCAGGCGATCGCCACCGGGAACAGCAGCAGGGCGTTGGCGATCTCCCGCCAGCGCGACCGGGTGCGGACCCGCTCCCACAGGCGCCGCAGCCACGACCGGCCCTGCAGCGGCGGCACCGGATCGACCAGTTCCAGGTCGAGCAGGGCGGCAGCCCGGCTGCGATCGATGGAACCGAGGATCCGGGCCGCCACGAACGTGGCCCATGCTGCTGGGACCGCGAGCACCACGGTGATCAGCAGCGAGAACGTGGTCACCACCAGGCCGAGCATGGTGGCGAACGACACGATGCCCAGCGGCACGCCCACGGCGAGGTAGGCGAACGAGCGCCAGAGGCGGGAGATGTCGCCCCAGGGGCGCAGGAGGACGGGCATCGTGGCGTTCACGTTACGGTCGGACATGGCGGCGGGTCGGGTTCGTCACGGCTCGGCGATGGCGGCGAGCACGTCGAGCTTGGCCGCCCGGTGCGCGGGCCGGACGGCAGCCAGCACCCCGGCACCGATCGACAGCACGAGGACCACGGCCAGCGTGGGGGCCGGCAGCTCGAAGGTCACGAAGCCCTCCTGGGTGGCCAGCGCCCGCACCAGGCCCCACCCGAGGAACGTGCCCACGCCGAGCCCGACCACGGTGCCGACCACGGCGGTGATCACCGACTCCCAGCGGACCATGGATCGGAGCTTGCCCCGGGTCAGGCCCACCGCCCGCAGGAGCCCCAGCTCCCGCGAGCGCTCGTGGATGGAGAGCGACAGGGTGTTGGCCAGGCCGATGAGGGCGATGAGGATGGCCAGGACCAGCAGGCCGTACACCAGCGTCAGCAGCTGGTTGACCTGGCCGGCGACCCGATCGATGTACTGGTCGCGGTCCTCGACCTTCGGCCCGCCGTGGGCCTCGGCCACCTGCTCCACCGCGGTGCGGCCCTGCTCCAGCGAGACGCCGTCGGCCAGGCCCACCAGCACCGCCACGTTGCCGGGGCGCAGCTCGTGAGGGGTCCAGTCCGACTGGTTCACCACCATGTCGCCGAGCAGCTCGCCGACGCCGAAGACGGCGCCCACCTCGAAGGTGGTGGACTCGCCGTCGGCGAACGCCAGGGTCAGGTCGTCGCCCATCCCCAGCCCGTGGGCCTCCGCGTACTTCTGCGTGATGGCGACCTCGCCGGGGGGCAGGCCGCCCAGGTCGCCCTGCTGGACGTCGAGGTCCAGCAGGTTCGCCATGGCCTTCGGGTCGCCGGCGGTGGGGTACACCTCGGCGCCGTCGACGGTGGCGACCACGTTGCTCAGCGCCACCGTCTCTGACACCTCGGGCAGCTCGTCGATGGAGCGGGCCAGCTGGGGGCTCAGGCCCGAGCTGCTGAACCCGTCCTGCATCACCACCAGGTCGCCGCCGAAGCTCTTGCTCACGGTGTCGTCGATGGAGCGGCTGAGCGACGAGCCGAAGGTGGCGAACAGGGCCACGACGGCGGCGCCGATCACCAGGGCCAGCGCCGCGCCCGCCGTGCGCCGCGGGTTCCGCATGGCGTTGCGGCGGGCCAGCTGCCCCACCAGGCCGCGGGTGCCGGCCACCGGGGCGCCCACCACCGCGGCCGCGGGGCGGGCCAGGACCGGGCCGAGGGTCACGGCGGCCACGAACACCAGCAGGGAGCCGAGACCGGCTCGGACCATGGCACCGTCGTCGGTCCGGGTGGCGGTCACGACGACCAGGACGCCGGCCACGCCGATGAGCAGGCCAGCGGCCGCCCGGATCTTGGAGACCGCGGTGGACTCGGCGGCGGCATCGCGCAGCGCCTCGATGGGAGCGATCCGCGACGAGCGGATCGCCGGCATCGTGGCGGCCACCAGCGTGGCGCCCAGGCCGATCACGAAGCTGATGATCATCGGGCTGGCCTCCACCACCAGGCCGTTGCCCGGCAGGTCCAGCCCGAAGCCGGCCAGCAGCGCCTTGAGCCCGAGCGCCAGCCCGAGCCCCGCGGCCAGGCCGATCGCCGACGCGATGGCCCCGATCACGACCGCCTCGATCAGGGCGATGCCCAGGACCTGGCCGCGCCCGGCGCCGATGGCCCGCATGAGCGCGGACTCCCGGCCCCGCTGGGCGCTCAGGATCGTGAACGTGTTGGCGATGCTGAACGTGGCCACCACCAGGGCGACCCCGGCGAACGCCAGCAGGAAGTACTTGAGGAACCCGAGGAAGTCGCCCTGCAGGTCCTTCTCCTGCTCGGCGGTCAGCTCGGCACCGGTGATGGCCTCCGCCTTCTGCGGGACCACCTCGGCCACCGCGTCGCGGAGCGCCTCGTCGGACGTGGTGCCGTCGCCGCGGACCCGCACATCGGACACCTGGCCGGCCTTGCCGAGCAGCTCGACGGCTTGGTCCGGCGCCAGTCCCACGTAGGTGGCGCCGGCCAGCGAGGTCTTCTCGCCGAAGCCGACCAGGCCGACGACCGTCACCTCCACCGGATCCGGCGTGCGGATGGTGGCGGTGTCACCCACGGCGATGCCGCCGTCGGACGCGCTCTTGGCGTCGATCACGGCCTCGCCGGCGCGCTCGGGCGCCCGGCCCGAGGTGACGTGGTACGGGTTGATCTGCGGATCGTCGATCCAGGCGCCGGCGTCGGTGGGCGGGCCCTGGCCGCCGATGGGCGAGCCGTCGGACCCGAGGATCTGGGCGGTGCCGGCGATCTCGCCGACGGCCACGGCGACGCCGGGCACCTCGGCCACGTCGTCCACCACCGATGCATCGAGGTTGGCCCGCTGGCGACCCCCGTCGGTGTTGATGGAGGTGGCGCTGCGCACCACTACGTCGGTGCCGGCGTTGGCCTGGCGGAACACGGCGCCGAAGCTGGAGTCGAGCGTGTCGCCCAGCACCAGCGTCGCCGAGAGGAACGCCACGCCCAGCACCACCGCGGTGGCGGTGCCGATCACGCGGCGCTTGCGGGCCCACAGGCCCTGGAGCGTCATCTTCACCAGCACGATCAGTCCCCCAGCGCCTTCATGCGGTCGAGCACGGCCGACGCCGTCGGCTCCACCAGCTCGTCCACGATCCGGCCGTCGGCCAGGAACAGCACGCTGTCCGCGTAGGCGGCGGCGACCGGGTCGTGGGTGACCATCACCACGGTCTGGCCGAAGCGGTCCACCGCCTCCCGCAGGAACGACAGCACCTCGGTGCCGCTGCGGCGGTCGAGGTTGCCGGTGGGCTCGTCGGCGAACACCACCGCCGGCTTGCTGGCCAGCGCCCGGGCCACGGCGACGCGCTGCTGCTGGCCGCCCGACAGCTCGCTGGGCCGGTGGTGGAGGCGCTGCTCCAGCCCGACCGTGGCGATGACCTTCTCCAGCCACTGGGCGTCGGGCTTCTGGCGGGCCAGGTCCATCGGCAGGGTGATGTTCTCCCGCGCCGACAGGGTGGGCAGCAGGTTGAAGGCCTGGAAGACGAAGCCGATGCGCTCCCGGCGCACCCGGGTCAGCTCCCGGTCGCTCAGCGAGCCGAGCTCCTGGTCACCCACGAACACGTGGCCGCTGGTGAGCGTGTCCAGCCCGGCCAGGCAGTGCAGCAGGGTGCTCTTGCCCGAGCCCGACGGCCCCATCACCGCGGTGAAGGTGCCGATCGGCACCTCGACGGACACGCCGTCGAGGGCCCGGACCTCGGTGCCGCCCGTGCCGTACACCTTCACGGCATCCACGGTGCGGGCGGCCACGGCACGCCCGCCGGGGTGGGGGGCAGCGCTCCGGTCAGGGGTCTGGGTGGTGGTTGCGAGCGGCATCGACCGCGTCCCTTCGTCGTCGTTCCCGCAGCCGGTCGCGGCTGCGGTGATGACGGTACGGATCGCAGGTCAGGGGCACGATGGGGTCGCCCGGTGTCCTCCAGGTGGGGGATTCCCTACCTCACCCCCGGGTGACCGGCGCCGCTCAGGTGCCGAAGAGGGGGAGCGACGCGGTGCAGGCGATGGGGCGCTGGTCGGCGGGCTCCAGGGCGTTGAGCACCAACTGGTACACGTTGGTGTCGTAGACGATCCCGAGGTGATCCGTCAGGTCGCTCCCGCAGACGTCCTGCAGGGTGATGTTCTGCACGCTGGCGCCAGGGCCGGCCGTGATGAACGCCTGCCGGTAGGGCGTGACGACCTCGTCGAACTTGGTGGCGATGTTCACGTACCGGATGCCCGAGCGGGTCTCGCCGTTGCCGTTGAGGGCCTGGAAGAAGGCGGAGCTCGGGTCGGCCTGCTGCTGGAGGGCCGGGAGGCCGATCCAGTTGGTGACGGCGAAGATCGGGTCGACCGCGCCGATGAAGCGACCGAGGGTGAGCAGCCCGCTGACCGTGGTGGCGTGGTTCGACGGGGCCAGACCCACCACGTTGGCCACCTTCGACGACCCGCCGATCAGGTTGGCGTAGTAGCGGGAGACCGACCCGCCCTGCGAGTGGCCGACCAGGTCGACCTTGGCCGCACCGGTCTTGGCCCGCACGTTGTCGACGAAGCGGCCGATCTGCGCAGCCGAGGTGGGGATGTCGCCGGTGCCCTTGAAGATGGAGCTCTCGGGGGCGCCGTAGTTCACGGCGAACACGCAGTAGCCGTAGGACTTGAGGACCGGGGCCAGGCCGCTCCACGAGTCGTAGGCGTTGCCGATGGTGCCGTGGACCAGCACGACCGGGTTGGGGTGCGCCGCCGACGGCTTGCACGAGTAGTCGTTGGTGCCGGCGGGGTCCCGCATGGGGTTCAGCGCCGACCCGAGGCCGCCGGTGATGAGGTTGCCGGGGGCGCCGAGCTTGGGCGGCGGGATGGTGCGCGCCGTGGGCGGGGTCGGCTGGCAGGCCGCCAGCGAGATGGTGGCGGCCAGCGCCACCAGGGCCAGCACGGGCTTGCGCAGTCGAACCATGGATCCCCTCAGGTCGAGCCGCCGGGAGGCGGGCGTGCATCGCCCGTCCCCTGACCGGCGCCGGGCGCCACGCTACCGCGCGGTGACACCCGTCACCCGAATCCTCGACATCACCTCATGTCGACGTCGCCCGTCCCGGACGGGCCGCGTCGCGGCCGACCGGGCGAGGCGCCCGGGCTCAGAGCTTGGGCAGCTCGAGCGACTCCATGTCCTCCACCACCCGGGCCAGCTCCCGGTCGATCAGGTCGGCGCGGGCGTTGCGCTTGGTGGCGGCGTAGGCGGCGGTGTCCAGCGCCCCCAGGCGGCGAGCCTCGGCCAGGGCGGTGGCCTCGAGCTCGTCGGCCGCCACCACCTGGTCGACGTAGCCGACCTCCAGCGCACCCGCCGGGTCGTACACCTGGGCCCCGATGGTGGCTGCGGTCAGCGCCGGTCGGGTCAGGCGGTCCTCCGCCAGGGGGAAGGCGAACTTCGGCAGCGGGAGGCAGATGGCCACCGCGGTCAGCCCGATCTTGGCGGGGCCGTCGGCAGCGATCCGCCGGTCGCACGACAGCAGGGTGAGGGCCCCGCCGGCCAGGGCGTGCCCGGTGCACGCCGCCACGGTCGGCACGCCCAGGCCGTACAGGCGCAGCCAGAAGCGGGCACCCCGCACCACCAGCGCCCGCATGTCGGTGACGTTGCCGGTCATCTCGTCGAGGGCGAAGCCGGCGGAGAACTTCCCGGGTCGACCCACCAGCACCAGCGCTTGGGCGTCGTCGGCGGCGGCCTGGTCCAGCAGGGACTCCAGGGTGACGAGCGTGGCCGTGGAGAAGGCGTTGGCCTTCCCGTCGTCGAGGGTGATGACGGCGATCCCGTCGTCGATCTGGTAGCGGGGCAGGGTCTCGTCGGTCATGGCGCGAAAGCTAGCGCCGCGCCGCCACGGGGCTAGACGCCGGCGGTCTGGCGCTCGTGCTCGTGCACGGCCCGGTCCACCGCCGACGGGTCGAGCGTGCCGACCACGCGCCCATCGGGAGCCACCACCAGCGCGTGGCGGACGTCGCCGCCCTCGACCTTCTGGATGGCAGGGATGAGCGCCTCGTCGGTGTGCACCACCGTGAGCCGGTCCAGCGGGTAGGCCAGCGCGGTGACCGGCAGGCCGTCCCAGGACTCCGGCGGCACCGCCCGGATGGCCGACGCGGTGAGCAGGCCGCTGACCTGGCCGTCGGTGCCCACCACGGGGTACGCCTGGTGCTCCGGGCGGGGGAAGCTGGTGCGCAGGAACTCGCCCACGGTGGACCACGACGCGGCCGAGGGCGGGCCGGCGGCCATGGCGTCGCTCACGGTCTTGCCGTCGAGCGCCCGGTACAGCGGCGCCGCCCGCACCTGCTGGAACGCGCTGAACGCCACGTACATGCCGACGCCGATGTTGAACCAGCCCAGCTGGTCGCCGTGGCGGGTGACGTTGCGCAGGCCCCAGGTCGCCAGGGCCATCCCGGCCACGATGCCCGCCGCGCCGGACCACAGCATGGCCGTGGCCTGGCTGCCGGTGGCCCGCCAGATGGCCGACGACAGGACCTTGCCGCCGTCGAGCGGGGCGGCGGGGACCATGTTGAGCACGGCGAGGAACAGGTTCACGTAGCCGGCCCAGAAGAACAGCGCCCCGGCCAGGTCCCAGAGGCCGGTGTCGGGCAGCAGGTACGAGCCGACGAGGAACACCACGCCGCAGGTGGCGCTGGCCACCGGGCCGATCACCGAGACCCGGAACTCGGCGCCCGGCGTGGTGGGCGACGACTCCATCCGGGTGATGCCGCCCAGCAGGGTCAGGCCCATCGACTCCACGCCGATGCCCTCGTCCTTCGCCACCAGGGCGTGGCCGATCTCGTGGACGAGGAGCGAGAGGAAGAAGAACAGGGCGCCCGCGCCCGCCGCGATCCAGTAGGCGGCGGTGGAGTGGCCGTCGCTCAGGTTGGGCAGCTGCATCACCGCCAGCATGAAGGCGAGGAACACCGCGAACAGGAACACCGACACGTCCATGCCGACCTTGATGCCGGCGATCCGCCCGAGCGGGATGTCCTTGCCCATCCGCCGAATCTACCGGCGCCGCCCGGGTTCCCGCCCGCGCCGAGGGGGTCAGCCGCGGTCGGTCAGGTCGTACTCGGCCAGGTAGTACGGGTGGGCCGGGTCGTAGGCGGGGAGGGGGACCGGGTGGTCGACGCGGCCGATGGGGCGCACGTCGGGCCCGGCCCGCCCCGGGAGGCCGTCACCCAGCGACGCCCGGGCCGCCTCGGCGTGGACGGCCAGCGCGGCCAGGACGTCGGGGTGGTCGGCGGCCACGTCGGTGGTCTCGCCCGGATCGGCCTCCAGGTCGTACAGCTCGGTGCGGACCGTCCCGTGCTTGGCGTAGTGCACCTTCCACCGGCCGACCCGCACCGCCTCGAGCTGATCCATCCAGTAGGAGAGGAGGCACTCGTGCGGCGAGCGGGCCTCCTCGTCGAGCAGCAGCGGCGCGATGTCCCGGCCGTCGATGGTCCGGTCCGTCGGGACCTCGCCGCCGCACAGCCCGGCCAGGGTGGGGAACCAGTCGATGCCGCTGGCCAGCTCCGAGGTGGTGCGCCCGGCGGCGATGCGCCCCGGCCAGCGCACGATGCACGGCACCCGCATCCCGCCCTCCCAGGTGGTGGTCTTGGCGCCCCGCAGCGGCGCGTTGCTGCCGCCGTCCACCCCACGGGACCCGTTGTCGCTGGTGAAGATCACGATGGTGTCGTCGTCGAGGCCCAGCTCCCGCAGCTCGTGGAGGATGACGGCCAGCGCCCAGTCGATGCACGCCACCGCGGCGCCGTAGTCGCCGTTCGCCGAGGCCGCCGCGAACCGGGGCTGCACGTACAGCGGGATGTGCACGTACAGGTGGGCGAAGTACAGGAAGAACGGGTCGTCGCCGGCGGCGGCCTCCCGGAGGAACCGGACGGACTCGGTGACGTAGCGCTCGGTGAGGGCGGCCTGGTCCGGCTGCTGCTCGATCACCCGGTCGTCGAGCATCAGCGGCAGCGGGTTCAGGTAGATCGGTTCGCGGCCGGGCGGCGGGGCCATCGGACCCTCGGTCGGGTACGCCTGGCGGCCCATGTCGTTGCTGTAGGGCAGGCCGAACCAGTGGTCGAAGCCGTGATCGGTGGGCAGGAACCCGGGCTGGTCGCCGCAGTGCCACTTGCCCACCATCTGTGTGCGGTACCCGGCGTCGCGCAGCATCGTGGCCATGCTGATCTCCGAGGTCGGCAGGCCGAGGCCCTGACCGGGGAACAGCACCGGCAGCCCGTCGAACGAGTCGAAGCCGATCCGAGGCGGGTAGCAGCCGGTGAGCATGGCGCCCCGCGACGGCGAGCACACCGGTGACGCCATGGAGAAGTCGTCGAACCGCAGGCCCTCCGCCGCCAACCGGTCGATCGCCGGCGTGGCGTTGGCCGTGGACCCGTAGCAGCCGAGGTCGCCGTAGCCGAGGTCGTCGCAGTTGATGAGGACCACGTTGGGCCGGCCGGGTGCCGCTGCATCGCTCACGTCGGTGTTCTACCCCGGTCGCGCTGTCCGCGCCGTCGGTCGTCGTCGGGCTGCAGCGGGGGCCGGGTGCCGGCACGCGACGACGGCGGTAGGTTCCGCCGCATGGACATCGGCCGCATCGGCATCTGGACGTTCAC
>CALANQ010000241.1 GCA_937926025.1 uncultured Acidimicrobiales bacterium | reverse complement strand
TCCTGGCCTGGCTCGCCCTGTTCGCCCGGCTCCTCGTCTACTCGTCGACGCTCAACGCCATCCTCTTCGAGGAGCGCAACGGCACCCTCGAGGTCCCGATCCTGATCCCGAACCTCCCGGGCACCCCGGCGGTGGCTGCCACCCGAGGCGGCGTCATGGTCCCACCCGACGGCCCCGGGTCCGATCCCGACGGGTCCTGACCGCCCGCCGACCCGCCCAAGCGCCCCGCCCGAGCGCTTCGCCCGAGCGCCCTCCCTCCCCCGACCCCCGCCGAAGTTGGTGTGAAGATTGGGCCCTGGCACCAATCTTCACACCAACTTCGGTTGGGGGGAGGTGGGGTCGGTAGGTTCGGCGGGTGGCTCCTTCGAACCGTGCGGTGGCGGCGCTCGCCAAGCGGGCGGAGGCGGTGCCCGGGGGCGAGCGGCGCGAGCCGCAGGAGGCCATGGCCACCGAGGTCGGCGACGCCATCACCAAGCAGCGGCACCTCCTCGCCCAGGCCGGCACCGGCACCGGCAAGAGCTGGGCGTACCTGGTGCCGGCGATCCTGGCCGGCAAGCGCACCGTCGTGGCCACCGCCACCAAGGCGCTCCAGGACCAGCTGGCCGGCAAGGACCTGCCGTTCCTCCAAGAGCACCTCGACCGGCCGTTCGAGTTCGCCGTCCTCAAGGGTCGTTCCAACTACGTGTGCATGCAGCGCATCGCCGAGGTGTCGGGCGCCGGCCAGCTGGCCCTCGACGGCCTCGCCGACCGGGCGTCGCCCACGGAGATGGCGGCGCTCAAGCTGTGGGCCGCCAGCACACCCACCGGCGACCGCGCCGAGCTGCCGGCAGAACCGTCCCCCGCGGCGTGGAGCGCCATCAGCGTCTCGGCCCAGGAGTGCCCCGGCGCCCGCAAGTGCCCGTCCGGCGAGTCCTGCTTCGCCGAGGCCGCCCGGCGGAAGGCGGGCGAGGCTGACGTGGTGGTGGTGAACCTCCACCTGCTCGGCCTCGACCTCTCCACCGAGGGTGCGATCCTCCCCGAGCACGACGTGGTGGTGGTCGACGAGGCCCACCAGCTCGAGGACATCGGCTCGGACACCTGTGGCTTCGAGCTGTCCGCCGGCCGCTTCCAGA
>CALANQ010000240.1 GCA_937926025.1 uncultured Acidimicrobiales bacterium | reverse complement strand
GCCCATCGTGAAGGAGGGGCGGACGACGAGCGGGTAGCCGAGCTCGGCGGCGCCGGCGAGGAGGTCGTCCATCGTGTGGGCGATGACCGAGCGGGCGACGTCGGCACCGGCATCCAGCACGAGCTGCTTGAAGATCTGGCGGTCCTCGCCCTTGCGGATGGCGTCCACCTTCGCGCCGATGAGCTCGACGTCGTACTTCTCGAGGATGCCCTGCTCGTGGAGGGCCATCGCGGCGTTCAGCGCCGTCTGGCCGCCGAGGGTCGGGAGGATGGCATCCGGCTTCTCCTTCGCGATGATCGTCTCGATCACGGCGGGGGTGATCGGCTCGATGTAGGTCGCGTCGGCGAAGTCCGGGTCCGTCATGATCGTCGCCGGGTTGGAGTTCACGAGGATGACGCGCACGCCCTCCTCGCGCAGCACGCGGCACGCCTGGGTGCCGGAGTAGTCGAACTCGCAGGCCTGGCCGATGACGATCGGCCCGGAGCCGATGAGCAGGATCGAGGAGATGTCGGTGCGCTTGGGCATCAGGCCGCGCCTCCCTTGGCGCCCGCCTTGCGCATGAGCTCGGCGAAGTCGTCGAACAGGTACGCCGAGTCGTGGGGGCCGGGCCCCGCCTCGGGATGGTGCTGGACCGAGAAGGCGGGCACGTCGAGCGCCCGGATGCCCTCGATGACCCCGTCGTTGAGGTTCACGTGGGTCACCTCGGCCCGGTCGAGGGAGCCCTCGGCCACGGCGAAGTTGTGGTTCTGGCTGGTGATCTCGACCGCCCCGTCGCGCAGGCGACGGACCGGGTGGTTGCCGCCGTGGTGGCCGAAGGGGAGCTTGGTGGTGCTCCCGCCGAGGGCGGTGGCGAGCAGCTGGTGCCCCAGGCAGATGCCGAACACCGGCACCTCGCCGAGCAGGGAGCGGATGGCGTCGACCCCGTCGGCGACCGTCTCGGGATCGCCGGGCCCGTTGGAGAGGAACACGCCGTCGGGCGCCTTGGCCAGCACCTCGTCGGCCGGCGTGGACGCCGGGACGACCTCGACGGTGGCGATGCCGCTGAGGTGGCGGAGGATGGTGGTCTTGATGCCGAAGTCGTAGGCCACGACCCGGAACGGGCCGCCGGCCACCGTGTAGGGCTCCGCCGTGGTCACCTGGCCGACCAGGTCGACGCCGTCGGTGCCGGGCTCGGCGACCGCCGCCGCCTTCAGCGCGGTCTCGTCGACGACCGTGCCGTCGGGGGCCTCGCCCAGGGCGCCGAACGCGCCGGGCATGGCGCCCGTGTCGCGGATGTGGCGGGCGAGCCACTGGTCGAGGTCCTCGGTGGCCCGCCAGTTGGAGCGGCGCCGGGCCAGCTCCCGGACGACCACGCCCCGGCAGAAGGGGCGCCGGGCCTCGTCGTCGGCGGCGGTGACGCCGTAGTTGCCGATGTGCGGGTAGGTGAAGGTGATGATCTGGCCGGCGTAGGACGGGTCCGAGAGGACCTCCTGGTAGCCCGACAGCACCGTGTTGAACACGACCTCACCGGTGGCGATGCCCGATGCGGGCGTGGCGCCGAGGGCCTCGCCCTCGAAGAGGGTGCCGTCGGTGAGGACCAGCGCGGCGTCTCGGACGGTCATCGGAGCCCCCGATCGACCCGGATCCGGGCAAAAAGAAAGCCCCCGTGAGGGGGCTCGGGCGGCGAAGCGAGTTGTGCCATCTGCGGTTCTCCTGTCCGTGCGGGCCTCACAGGACCCGCTTCACGGTCAGAACGGCAACCTACCACCCGGGACCGGTGCCACGGGAGTCCGGATATCGGTCATGGCACGGCGGTCGCGGACCGCCGCCCCAGGAGCGCCACGTGCGGCACGTGGCTCCCCCAGCCGAGCGGGACCCGCTCCACGGCGAGGCCGGCGGCCCCCATCCAGGCGGCGACCTCGGCCGGGTCGGGCAGCTCCCCCAACCCGGTGCCGGGCCGGGTGATCCTCAGGATCCGGACCGAGATCTGCTCCTGGAACGAGCACAGGACCCACTTCCACCGAGGCGTGCGATCCACCTCCTTGCAGACCAGCACCCCGCCGGGGGCCAGGGCGGCCGCGGCCGCCGCCACCAGGTCGGACCGGTCTCCTGGCGCCTGGAGGTACAGCACGTCGCAGAGGACGATCCCGTCCCACGAGCCCGACGGGCGCGCCGCGGCGTCCACCACCTCGAAGGCGACCCGGTCCGACAGCCCCGCCGCCGCCGCGGCCGCCGTGGCCGACCGCACCTTGGCCCCGTCGATCTCGCATCCGACCACCTGGACCTCTGGGCTCCGGCGAGCGGCCTGCAGCGCCACCAGACCGTGGCCGCAGCCCCAGTCCAGCACCGTGCCCGTGGCCGGCAGCAGCCCGGCGACCCGGTCCAGCGGCGCGGTGCGCCAGCGCAGCGCCGTGCGGAGGCGGGTGCCCGCGCCCTGGCCCCGGTACAGCCGCAGCGGCGACACCGCTCCCCCGTTCACCGGCGCCCCACCAGCTCGAACCCGAGACGGTCGATCGTCCGGCGCAGAGCTGGGCCGACCAACGCGTCCCGCTCCTCGCCCCACCGGTAGTCCCAGGCGAACCGCGCCCGCTCGGGGTCGTCGTGGGCGCCGGGATGGACGTTGCACTCCACCGATCCGGTGGTGCGCGCCAGCGCTTCGAGGACGGCCTCGAGACGGGCGGCGGACCACCCTCCCGCCTCGTCGAGCCCGCAGAACCGCTCGGTGCGCGCCAGCCCGGCCGCATCGATCCGAGCGGCCAGGCGCCGGGCGAGGCGGTCGATCGCCCGGGCCCGGAGACCCGTCTGGGTCGAACGGGGCACGCGCACGGCACCGATCCGGTGCTGGACGGCCAGGTCCACGACCACCGATGCGACCGACGGCCACAGGTGGAGGTGCTGGTGGGAGTCCAGGTGGGTCGGCTCGACCTGGGCCGCCACCCGCTGGATCTGGGCGTCCAGCTCCCGCCGTACGTCGTCAGGGTCTACGCGGCGGGCGGCCAGCCGCGGGAGCAGCTGGCGCCACGAGGCGGCGAACCTCCCCTCGCCGTCGACCAGCGTGGGGATCTCCGCCCTGCTGAGGAGCGGCCGGTCCTCCCCGACCAGGGCGAGGTGGACCCCGACCGATAGCGACCCGCCCCCGTCGACCAGCGCCAGGCGCCGCTCGATGCCCGGGGCGACCGCCAGCGCCGACGTCGCCGTGACCACGCCGAGCTCGTGGGCCTCCAGGATCGCCCGACAGGTCGCGTCGGTCAGGCCGTAGTCGTCCGCCGTGACGATCAGCGGCGTGCCGGTCATCGAGGGCGGCGGAGGTCGCGGCGCAGCTCGACGGCTTCGGTGACGATCGAGCGGATGGCGGCAGGACCGCCCAGGGTCGAGGCGGCGTCGAACCGCGGGAAGTAGTCGACGCCGACCTGCACGACGCGCAGGTCGTGGTGGGCGAAGCGGGCCACCAGCTCGGCGTCGATGAACGGCCCATCGCTGCGGAGGTCCGGGACCACCACGTCCAGCGCCGACCGCCGGAGCAGCTTGCAGGCGAAGTTCACGTCGCGGATCCGGATCGGGAGCAGGACCCGAGCCAGCACGTTGAACGCGTGCGACTGGGCGGCCCGTCGGTACCCCTCGGAGGTCCGGTCGAGGCGGTAGCCGCACACCACATCGGCGTCGTAGCGGCTCAGCGTCCCGACCAGCCGCGGGATCTCGACCGGGTCGAACGGGAGGGCGGCGTCGGTGTAGAGCACCAGGTCGCCGCTGGCTGCTCCAAGGCCCTGGCGGATGGTCGCCCCGAGCCCCTGGGGTCCGGTGGCGGCGATGGCCCGCAGCGGCGGCCCGTCCTCGGTCGCCAGGCGCTCCAGGACGGCCCAGGTGGCATCGGTGGAGTGATCGTCGACCACCACGACCTCCGTCGCTCCGACCGCGCCGAGGTCCTCGGCGCCGCGCAGTCCGGCGCGGAGCGACCGGGTGGCCCACTCGATGCTGGCCTCCTCGTTGAAGGCCGGGACCACCACGCTGAGCGTCGGTGCAACACCTTCTGGTGCGCTGTTCACTTGCCCCCCACGGTCGGAAAGGTACACGGCGGCTACGCGTCGTAGCGTCTGCGCCATGGCCCTTCCCACCCCCGCCCCCGACCACACCTCCGTCGTCACCGGTGCCTCGTCCGGCATCGGCGCGGCCATCGCCCGGGACCTAGCCGGGCGCGGTCACGGGGTCACCCTGGTGGCCCGCTCGGCGGACAAGCTCGCCGACCTGGCTGCGGAGCTGCGGGGCTCAGGCGTCCGAGCCGAGGTGCTGGCCACCGACCTGACCGATCGCGACGCCCGCGCCGGACTGCTGGACCGGGTCACCGACCTCGGCCTGACGCCCGACATCCTGGTGAATAACGCCGGCCTGTCGACCCTCGGGCGGGCCGCCGAGGCCGACCCCGCCGCCGAGATGGCGATGATCGAGCTCGACGTGGTGGCGGTCGTCGACCTGACCGTCCGGTTCCTGCCCGGCATGGTGGCGCGGGGCCGGGGCGGCATCTTGAACGTGGCGTCCACCGCCGCGTTCCAGCCCCTGCCCGGCCAGGCCGGCTACGGCGGCTGCAAGGCGTTCGTGCTGTCGTACACCCGCAGCCTGGGCGGAGAGCTCCGGGGCACCGGCGTCCACGCCACCGCCCTCTGCCCCGGCCCGGTCGACACCGGCTTCGGCGAGGCCGCCGGCTTCGACAAGGACGAGGCCGAGGCCAGCCTGCCGAGCTTCATGTGGGAGTCCCCCGAAGCGGTGGCGAAGTGCGGCCTCGACGCCCTGGCCGCCAACCACCCCGTGGCCATCCCCGGCACCGCCAACCGCGTCGGCGCCACCTTCGCCCACCTGGCCCCCAAGCGCCTCCTGGTCCCGCTCCTGGCCAGCCGCCACCCCGGCCTCAAGTAGTCCCTAGCGCTGGGCTTCGCCGGCGATCACCACGGGCTCGCCGTGGAGGATGGTGTGGCGGACCCGGCCCCTGACCTCACGGCCCTGGTACGGCGTGTTGCGGCTGCGGCTGGCCATGGCGCCGCCGTCGATGGTCCACGTGACGTCGGGATCGATGACGCAGAGGTTGGCGGGGTTGCCCTCGGCCACCGGGAGACCGTGGGCGTCGCCAGCGCCGATGACCGCCGCCGGGTTCCACGACAGGGCGGCCAGGATCTGCTGGATCGGGAGGTCCAGCTCGGTGAGGGCCAGGGCCAGCGCCGTCTCGAGGCCGAGCATGCCGGGGGGCGCCTGGTCGAACGGCAGCTCCTTGGTCTCCGCGGTGTGGGGCGCGTGATCCGTGGCGATGATGCCGATGGCGCCGTCGGCCAGACCGGCCTTCACCGCGGCCACGTCCTCCGCCGTGCGCAGCGGCGGGTTGACCTTGAACACCGGGTCGTAGCTGGCGCACTCCGCGTGGGTGAGCGTGAAGTGGTGGGTGGTGGCCTCGGCGGTGACGGGCAGCCCGGCGGCGATGGCGTCGCGGATCATGGCGACGGACCGGGCCGTGCTCATGTGCTGGAAGTGGACCTTGCAGCCGGTGAGACGGGCCAGGGCGATGTCGCGCATGACCATCAGCTCCTCGGCCTCGGCGGGCTGGCCGGGGATGCCGAGGCGGGCGGACCACTCCCCCTCGTGCATGTGGCCGCCGCCGCAGAGGGCGTCGTCCTCGCAGTGCTGGGCCAGTGTGACACCGAGTCCGGTGGCGTACTCCATGGCCCGGCGCATCAGGGCGTTGCTCTGCACGCCGGAACCGTCGTCGGTGAACAGGCGCACGCCCAGCGCCGCCATCTCGGCCATAGGGGCGAGCTGCTCGCCGCCCCGGCCGACGGTGATGGCCCCGGACGTGTACACGTCGCAGGGCGCGGTGCGGCCCAGGTCGAGCACCTGCTGGACCACCGCCGCACTGTCGATGGCCGGGGTGGTGTTGGGCATGGCGAGGATGGCCGTGTACCCACCCAGGGCGGCGCCGCGGGCACCGGTCTCCACCGTCTCGGCCTCCTCCTTGCCCGGCTCGCGCAGGTGGGTGTGGATGTCGACCAGACCGGGGGCCACGATGCACCCGGCGGCGTCGAGCGTGCGGTCGGCGGTGAGGTCGTCGCCCACGCCGGCGATGCGGCCGTCGGCGATGACGACGTCGGCGGTGCGCTCGCCGGTGGCGTCGACGACGCGCCCGCCCTTGATGACGATGGACGGGGACTCAGGCACGATCGGGTTCTTCCTCGTTGGCTTCGGTGGGTTCGTCGGCGGGGACGGCGGGCGGCGGGACCAGGCCGGTGCCCGATCCCAGGAGCAGGTACAGGACGGCCATGCGGACGGCGACGCCGTTGCGGACCTGGTCGAGGATGACCGACCGGGGCAGGTCGGCCACCTCGGCGGCGATCTCCACGCCGCGGTTCATGGGACCCGGGTGCATGACCAGGGCATCGTCGGCGAGGAGCTCCACCCGGCGGTTGGTCAGGCCGAAGGTGGCCGTGTACTCCCGCAGCGACGGCAGCAGGGCCTCGCTCATGCGCTCGCGCTGCATGCGGAGCAGGTACACCACGTCGACGGTGGGCAGCACCTGGTCCAGGTCGTGGCTGACCTTGACCGGCCAGCCCTCGAGGCTGGGCGGCAGGAGCGTCGGCGGGGCCACCAGCGTGACCTCGGCGCCCATGGCGGTGAAGG
>CALANQ010000239.1 GCA_937926025.1 uncultured Acidimicrobiales bacterium | reverse complement strand
AGCCCCGACGACGCCCCGGTCACCAGCGCGACCGTCCCTTCGAGTCGTTGTCCGGTCACGGCTGCTCCTCGGTTCGGTGGAGCTCCCTGTCTACCGGCGATGCCCCTGGTTCACGACCGGAACGCCGCCGGCAGCGGGAGCGCGATCGCACCCGCCACCCGCTCCAGGTACTCCGGTCGCGGGATTGAGATGGCCCCGAGCGTGGCCAGGTGGTCTGTCTTCCACTGCACGTCCAGCAGCGCGGCCCCACCGTCGACGAGCAGGTCGACCAGGCCGACCAGCGCCACCTTCGAGCCGTCGGTCCGGCGGTGGAACATGGACTCGCCGGCGAAGAGCCCGCCGATGGCGATGCCGTACAGCCCGCCCACCAGCTCGCCGTCGGCCCACGCCTCCACGCTGTGCGCCCAGCCCCGCCGGTGCAGGTCCCGGTACGCGGTCTTGATGCCCTTGCTGATCCACCCGTGGGGCCGCTTCGGGTCGCTGCATGCCTGGATGACCTCGTCGAACGCCGTGTCGACGCGGACCTCCATGCGGTCGCAGGACTTGCGCAGCGACCGGCTGACTCTCAGGCCGTCGAGCGGGATGATCCCCCGCGGGTCGGGTGACCACCAGCCGGGAGACCGGCTCCAGCGCACCGGCATCGGGAACAGCCCGGTGCGGTAGGCGGCCAGGATCGTCCCCGGCTCCAGGTCCGCGCCGATGGCCACCAGCCCGGACTCATCGGCCCGGTTCGGGTCCGGCATCGCCCACCGGCACGGCGGTGGCTCGACGGGCAGGCTCATGGTCCGCCGAGCATGGCACGCCCCGGCGACGGCCTACTTGCGGTAGTCGTAGAAGCCCACGCCGGACTTGCGGCCGAGCTGGCCGGCGGTGACCATGCGGCGCAGGGCGGGCACGGCGGCGTAGTTCGGGTCCCGGAACTCCTCGTAGAGGGCGTCGAGGATCGACAGCGAGGTGTCGAGGCCGACGAGGTCCAGCAGGGCGAGCGGGCCCATCGGGAAGTTGCAGCCGCCCTTCATGGCGGTGTCGATGTCGTCACGGTTGGCCGTGCCGTTCTCCAGCATGCGCACCGCGTTGTTGAGGTACGGGAAGAGCAGGGCGTTCACGATGAAGCCGGCCCGGTCCTTGACCTCGACGGGGTCTTTGCCGCAGGCGGTGGCGAACGCCGTGACCTCGGCGACCGTCTCGTCGGAGGCGGTGAGGGGCCGGACGATCTCGACGAGCGACATCATCGGGGCCGGGTTGAAGAAGTGCACGCCCACGACCCGGTCGGGGCGCTGCGTGGCGACGGCCATGTCGATGACCGACAGCGTGGAGGTGTTGGTGGCGATGATCGCCCCCTCCTTGCAGATGCCGTCCAGCTCGGCGAACAGCGCCTTCTTCACGTCCATGTCCTCGACGACGGACTCGATGACCAGGTCGCAGTCGGCGACGGCGCCGATGTGATCGGTGGCGGTGACGCGGGCCAGGGCGGCCTCGGCGTCCTCCTGGGAGAGCTTGCCCCGCTCGACCTGCTTGGTCAGCGACTTGGTGAGGGAGGCGACCATGGCGTCGGCCGTCTCCTGCTTGCGGGACCGCAGCACCACCTCGTGGCCGGTCTTGGCCGCCACCTCGGCGATGCCCGACCCCATGATCCCCGAACCCAGAATGCCCACGCGCTTGATCGTCATGGGCGGTCAAGCTACCGATCTGGCCTTCCCTGCGCCCAACCGAGCGCTGGGTAGGGTTCGGTCATGTCTGGACACCTGGCACTGGTCGGCGGCGGCGAGTTCACCGAGGGGTGCACGTTCGACGCCGGGCTCCTGGAGGCCAGCGGCGCCTCCGAGGTGCTCATCGTCCCCACCGCCGCGGCCTACGAGCACCCGGATCGGCTGGTGGAGCGGGCCGTCGGCTGGTTCGACCGGCTGGGCGTCGCCGCCCGAGGCCTGGAGCTGCTGGCCCGGCCCGATGCGTCGGCCCCCGACCTGGTGGAGGCGCTGGCCTCGTCGAGGTTCACCTACCTGGTGGGCGGCTCGCCGCTGCACCTGCGGGCGGTCCTGAAGGACTCGCCGGCGTGGGACGCCATCGAGGCGGCGTGGATGGCGGGTGGCGTGCTGGCCGGGTCGTCGGCCGGGGCCATGGTCCTGTGCGACCCGATGGTCGACCCCCGCGGCGGCGCGTTCACCCTGGGCCTCGGCCTGCTGGAGGGCATCGCGGTGATCCCGGCGCACAACCACTGGTCCGAGGACGCCGCGCACCGGACCCGCAAGATGAGCCCGCCCGACCTGTTCCTGGCCGGCATCGACGAGTCCACCGCGCTGATCCGTGAGCCCGAGGGCACGTGGCGCGCCGAGGGCGCCGGCGAGGTCGTCGTCTTCCAGGGCGGCGACCCCACCGAGGTCACGGCCCTCCCCACCTGGCTGGAGTAGACGTTCAGGACTCGGTGATGGTGACCGACTCGATGGTGACCGGCTTGCTCGGGGCGCCGGAGCCGTCGTCGAGGTCCGCGATGGTCTGCAGCACGTCGAGGCCCTCGGTGACCGTGCCGAACACGGCGTACCGGCCGGCGGAGTCGCCGATGGCGTTGGGGTCGCCCAGGTAGGAGCCGCCATCGTTGGCCAGGAAGAAGAACTGGCTGCCCGCGGTGCCGGGGCCGGCGTTGGCCATGGCGATGGTGCCGGCGGCGTAGTCCTCCGACGAGAACGGCATGCCTTCGTCGGGGATGTCGTAGCCGGGGCCCGCATCGGTGTTGTCCTGGGTGTGGGGCGAGCCGCCCTGGATGATGCCGCTGGCGGCCTCGGTGCGGAACAGGTCGGTCCCGTCGAAGTAGCCCGACCGGGCCAGGTTCACGAAGTTGTTGGTGGTGATGGGGGTGCGCTCAGTGTCGAGCTGCAGCACCACGGTGCCCTCCGAGGTCTCGACGGTGGCCGTGTAGGTCTTGTCGACGTCGATGCACTGCTCCGGTGCGTCGTCGAACGTGAGCACGGGCTCGTCCACGCCGTCGGCGGGGGCGCAGGCACCGGTGCCGTAGGTGGCTGC
>CALANQ010000238.1 GCA_937926025.1 uncultured Acidimicrobiales bacterium | reverse complement strand
GCGGCGGCGAGACTGGTCCGCGATGCCCACCACCAACGCCTACGTGGCCGCCTTCGTCATCGCGCTCGCGGTGACGTTCGTGGTCACGCCGCTGGTGAAGTGGGTGGCGTTCCGCCTGAAGGTGGTGGCCATCCCGTCGGACCGGTCGATGCACACCAAGCCGATGCCGCTCCTCGGCGGCGCCGCGATGCTCATCGGGTTCCTGGTGGCCATGACCGTTGCGTGGGCCACGGGCGCGTTCCCGGCCATGTTCGACGACCAGCTCCCCACCATCGTCGGGGTGGTGGTGGGGGCCGTGATCCTCTGCGCCGTGGGCACGCTCGACGACGTGCGGGACGTGTCGGCCCCGGCGAAGACGGCGGGCATCGTGCTGGCGGCGTCGGTCATGTACCTGTTCGGCGTCACGATGCTCTACTTCCGGCCGCCGTTCCTCGACGGCCTGTTCGTGGTCCCGCCGGACCTGGCCCCGCTCATCACGGTGCTCTGGGTGCTGGGCATGGCCAACGCGGTGAACCTGATCGACGGCCTCGACGGGCTGGCCGCCGGCATCGTCGCCATCGGGTCCGGGGCGTTCTTCCTCTACGGCCACCACCTCGCCACCGCCGACGTCCGGATCCTGGAGCCGTCGAACCCGAGCCCGCTCATCTGCGTGGTCACCGCCGGCATCTGCTTGGGGTTCCTGCCCCACAACTTCAACCCGGCCCGCATCTTCATGGGCGACGGCGGTGCGCTGATGCTGGGCGGGCTGATGGCGGCCTCCACCATCCTCGTCGGCGGCCAGACCAGCCAGGAGTTCTCGGGCCAGGTCTTCTTCTTCTTCGCCCCGCTGTTCATCCCGTTCTTCGTGATGGCCATCCCGATCATCGACACGGCGTTCGCCATCGTGCGCCGGGCCCGCAAGCGGGCGGGGCTGGCCGAGGCCGACAAGGACCACCTGCACCACCGGCTCATGCGCCTCGGGCACGGGCAGCGCCGCAGCGTCGCCATCCTCTGGCTGTGGTCCGGGCTGCTGTCGCTGTTCGTGCTGTACCCCGTGTACACGGGCAAGGGCAACGGCCTCGTGCCCATCGCGGTGGCGGGTCTGGCGCTGGTCCTGCTCACGTTCTTCCACCCCGGCACCCGGCGGGCGCGCCAGCAGGAGGCGGCCGAGGAGGAGCACCGTCGCCTCCAGGCCATCGCCGCCGCGGAGGACGAGCCGGTGGGCGACGACGCCATCACGGACCCCACCACCGAACCGGTCGACGTCCCCGGCCCCACCGCTTCCTGACACCCGGAGCGGCCCGGCTCGCGCCTCGCCCCGGTGGCGGGCGCAGCCCCGATGGGGGAGGGTGGCGACCGATGAGCGGAAGATTTGCCGGGTTCCCGGTTTGTGCATAGATTGAGATTCGATTCACAAGCACCCCCGGAGCACACCTGCGAGACTGCAGCGCCCGGCCGCTTGGTCAACCACCTCCATGAGCGACTCGACGTCACGCACCAAGGGCAACGAAGCCCCCGCCATCGCGGCCATCCGAGCCGCGAACGCGTCGCTCCTCGGCAAGGACCGCGACCCGGCCAAGCCGTTCAAGCGCGACTCCTACGCCGCCGAGACCAGCCGGGGCTACAGCACCGCCATGGGCCGGGGCTTCGAGCTCGCCATCACCCTCGTGATCATGGTGGCCATCGGCCTCGGTGCCGACCGCCTCTTCGGGACGTCGCCCGTCTTCGTCATCATCTTCTCGGTGCTCGGCTTCGCCGGCATCACCGTGAAGCTCTTCCTCGGCTACGACCTCGAGATGAAGAAGCACGAAGAGGGCGCCATCTGGAACCGCAAGCCGGGCGAGGCGTCGTGAGCACCACCGTGCGTCCCACGCCTCCCGTGATGACCACGCGGGACCTCGGGCCGGCGCCCGAGAAGATGGTCGCCCGCGACCTCGTGAAGCACGGCCTCATGGCCCTGCCCTTCGCCCTGCTGTTCGGCTTCATCGGCTGGGGCCCCGACGGCATCGCCTTCCTCGTGGCCGCCGCCCTGCTGGGCTGGGCCGCCAAGGTGTCCTACGGGCTGCTCATGGCGGTCAGCCTGTTCGGGTTCCTGATCCGCATGACGGCCATCATCGCCGCCGTCCTGCTGGTGGCCGACCAGCCCTGGGTGGCCGACGTGCCCCTGGCGGTGACCCTGGTCGTCACCCACCTCGGCCTCCTGTTCTGGGAGACCAAGTTCGTGTCCGCATCCCTGGCCTTCCCCGGCCTCAAGCCTTCCTCCGAGGAGCAATGACCGTGTTCGCAACGGAATTCCCGCCGCTCAGCCACATCGTCAACTGGCCGGGTTTCGGTGGCACCGAAGGACAGTGGTACGAGTTCAACAAGATCGTCCTCGTCTACGTCTTCGCGATCCTCATGATCAGCGTGTTCTTCTTCGTCGCCAGCCGGAAGAAGGCGCTGGTGCCCACCGGCACCCAGAACCTCGCCGAGATCGCGGTGGACTTCATCGAAGAGGGCATCGTCATGGACACGATGGGCGAGCCCGGCAAGAAGTACTCGCCGTTCCTGCTCTCGCTGTTCCTGTTCGTGTGGTTCACGAACATCTTCGGGATCATCCCGGTCATCCAGATGCCGGCCTCGGCCCGCATCGCCCTGCCGCTCTTCCTCGCCCTGCTGGCCTACTTCGTGTACCACGTCAGCGGCATGATCGAGCACGGTCCGATCAAGTACTTCAAGCACGCGCTCGTCCCGCCCGGCGTGCCGGCCGCGCTGCTGCTCCTCGTGGTCCCGATCGAGTTCATCTCGAAGTTCCTCGTGCAGCCCTTCAGCCACACGGTCCGTCTCTTCGCCAACATGCTCGCCGGCCACATCCTGCTGGTGACCTTCGGCGTGCTCACAGCGGCGCTCATCGGCACCGGCGTCCTGACCACCGTGGTCGGCCTCCTGCCGCTCGTCGCCCTGATCTTCTTCACCCTGTTCGAGGTCCTCGTGGCCTTCCTGCAGGCCTACGTGTTCACGCTGCTCACCGGCGTGTACATCAACGCGGCCATCAGCCACGAGCACTGATCCGCACCCTCTGATCGTTCCGATCGTCCATTTCCAAACCAAGCACCAAAGCACCACCAAGAAAGGGCTCAACCCATGAGCGCAATCGTCCTGGCCCAGGCCGCCGCTGAGAGCGGTCTGACCGACAAGGGCATCGCTGCCCTGACCTATGGCCTCGGCGCCATCGACCCCGGCTTCGGCATCGGCTACCTGGTCGGTCAGTCCGTCCAGGCCATGGCTCGTCAGCCCGAGTCCGCCGGCATGGTGCGCACCACCATGTTCCTCGGCATCGCGTTCGTCGAAGCGCTCGCGCTCATCGGCTTCGTGGTGTTCTTCCTGGCCCAGTAAGGAGCCCTCATGAAGCGATTCAAGCTCCTTCTCCTCGCGCTCGGCATCACCGTCGTCGCCGTGTTCGGCATGACGTCGGCGGCCTCGGCCGAGGGCGACGTCCCCCACGCTTCCGAGGCGTGCATCCACATCCTCGAAGACGGCGGGACCATCGACGACTGCCAGGCTGCTCCGAACCAGCTGCTCCCGGCCACCAACGAGCTCATCTGGGGTGCCGTGGCGTTCGCCGTGGTCTTCGGTGTCCTCTGGAAGCTGGGCATGCCCGCCATCAAGGCCGGCATGGCTGCCCGCAGCGACAAGATCAAGGCCGACCTCGACGCCGCCGAGTCCGAGCGGAACGAGGCCTCCGAGATCCTGGCCCAGTACCAGGCCCAGCTGGCCGACGCCCGCACGGAGTCCGCTCGCATCATCGAGGAGGCCCGTCAGGCCGCCGACGACGTGCGAGCCAACCTGCAGGCCAAGGCCGAGGCCGACATCGCCGAGCTGCGTGCCCGGGCCACCGCGGACATCGAGTCCGCCAAGGTCCAGGCCGTCGCCGACCTCCGTGGCGAGGTGACCGCCCTGGCCATCGGCGCTGCCGAGCAGGTCGTCGGGCGCAACCTCGACGCCGAGACCAACGCCGCCCTCGTGGAGGCGTACATCAACCAGGTGGGGGCGAACAGCTGATGGCCGACGACCGCACCACGGCGTACGCCGAGGCACTCTTCGCGGTCGCTCGGACCGAAGGCCCCCTCAGCGAGGTCGAGGACGAGCTGTTCCGGGTGGCCCAGGTGGTGAAGGGCAGCG
>CALANQ010000237.1 GCA_937926025.1 uncultured Acidimicrobiales bacterium | reverse complement strand
GTGAACCATCCCAAGCTGAACTTCGTAGGCCAGGTCGACAGGATCGGCTCACTGGCCTACGAAGTTGCCGCCGACGACCAGCGCGCAGAACACGTTCGGGGCGAGGCACTAGGCCGATCGGGCGAGCAGCTTCTCAAGGGCTCGAACGAACCGGACGGGCTCGTCGACGAGCTGGCGCCAGGTGACGCGGATCACGACGAAGCCGGCTGCTGCGAGCTCGATGTCGCGCCACCGGTCGCGGTCCGCATCAAGCAGCGCCGTGTGGTGCTTCCGGCCGTCTGCCTCGATCACCACGCACTCCGGGCGGTACACGAAGTCGACTCGCCCGACCGGCAGATCACCACCGAGGACGACCTGCTTCGACGGGATCGGAAGCCCGAATCGCATGAGGACCGCGATCAGCAGGTCCTCGAGTTCGCTCTCCGTTGCGACGAAGCCTTCGCCCCGCGCATCGAGCAGCTCTCGGAAGAGCACCGTCCCTCCACGCCCTCGACCGCCGAGCCGGGTGAGGACCTGCTCGAGGCTGGCGATCGAGGTCGACCGAGCCAGAGCGTCGTCCATCGCGCGCTCCACGTCACGCCGCGAGAGCGCGGTGAGGTTGCGCGTTCGGCGCGCCGGCGAGACCAGGCCGCACAGATCGAACAACGTGCGAGGAAGGGTTGTCACGGGGAGACCGTCGACCATCGTCCGATGATCATCGGGGAGCTTCGTCGTGCGACGTCGGGCGGAGCCGCGCACCCGGTGCCAGCTCGGCTCGACCTCGAGGACGTCGATGTCGTTCGTCACGATCTGACCGACGCGGTGCAGCGACGCAGCCGTCCTCTCGCCGAGGACGGCATCGCCGGGAGCATCGAGCAGCTCGATCCACGCTCGTTGTCTCCAGGTCGGGGGCGCCCCTCGCACGATGAACACCCCAGGGCGGATCTCCCGGAGGCGCCGCCGCTCGGAGTCTCCGTCAAGCACCCTCGGGGTGACCCCTGCATCGAGCGCTTGCCGACGGTGGAAGACGCCGCCTTGGCGGCTGGCGAGGTCCAGGAGGCTGCCATCCATGGCGATCACGTCCTGTTGGTCGATCGATCCGATGGATGGCCGGGTACGGGTGGCCAACGAACCCCACCGCACCTTCGCGCACCGCCGACCCGAAGTCCCGGGATGCTCCTCATCAGGCGCACGCTTCGCTCGCGACAGCCGGCATCCCACCCACCGAACTTCGTAGGTCAGCTCGACGCTCGCGTCGCCATCACCTACGAAGTTCGATCGCGGGTGGACGGCTGCTGCGAACTTCGTAGGTCAGCCCGACGACTTGGTGCGGCTCACCTACGAAGTTCGCTCCGGGGGGGGGGGGGGGGGGGGGGGGGGGGGGGGGGGGGGCTGGGGCGTTAGGGGGAGTCGAGGAGGTGGCGGGCGACGTCGGGGACGTTGGTGCAGAGGCCGTGGACGCCGAGGGCGACGAGCTGGGCCATGCGGTCGGGGTCGTCGACGGTCCAGACGTTGACCTCGAGGCCGTGCTTCGTGGCGGCGGCCATGAGCGACTCGTCGACCAGGCCGTCCCACGGGTGGAGGGCGACGTGGCCGGCGGCGGAGACGTCGGCGGCGAGGTCGTCCCAGGAGCGGTCGACGAGGATGTGAAGGAACGCGGTGGGGATGGTGGGGTCGAGCTCGCGGATGAGCTGGATCGTCGGGTAGTGGAAGCACGAGATCAGGACCCGGTCGTGGAGCGAGCGCTCCTGCACCAGGCCGACGACGTACCGGGCGACGGACTCCGCTTCGTCGAAGTCGGGGTCGGCGGGCCAGTTCTTGATCTCGATGTTGATGCTCATGCCCTCGCAGGCGTCGAGCGCGTCGGTGAGGTCGCACACCGACGGGGGGAGGTCGGCCCGATCGAGCTCGACGATGACCCGGCCGTCGGCCAGCTCGGCATCGTGGTGGACGATGACCTTCCCGTCGACCCAGTCGGCCCCCAGCTCCCGCGCCAGGCGGAAGGCTTCGACGGTGTTCTCGGGGGCGGCAGCAGAAGCGCCTCGGTGGGCGATGACTCGGACCATGGCGGGAGCGTAGGTCGGGCACCTACGTTCGGGGGCCGGAGGTCGCGGCGTGTCCGAGCAGCAGGGTCCACCACAGGCCGAGGTGTCCGTCGAGGGCGGCACCATCCACCTGGTGATCACCTCGACGGTGGCGGCGCCGCCCGAGTCGGTGTGGGCGGTGGTGGCGACGTTCGCCGGGGTGAACGACGAGCTGATGCCGTTCTGCAAGATGGTGGAGCCCCGGTCGCTGCGGGGCCGCACGCTGGACTACTCCGTCCTCGGCGAGCGGGCGCCGTGTTGGCTGCTGGCCGGCGGGGTGATCCCGTTCGACCGGCACCTGCTGGGGCTGGAGTCCGTGGAGGCCGGGCGCGGCTTCGTGGAGGAGTCGACCACCTGGCTCCAGCGCCGGTGGCGGCACGAGCGCACCCTGGAGCCCGACGGCGAGGGGACGACCGTGACGGACCGGTTGATCATCGAGCCCCGCATGCGCCCCGCAGCTCGGTTCACGGCGCCGATGGTGGGCCGCGTCTTCGAGCACCGCCACCGGCGCCTTCGCACCCGATTCGAAGCGTGATGTCGGTCACGTGACGAAGATTGGACCGATGCCTGCGATCGGGATGACCGATGGTCCGATCGCGAAACCGCAGGTCAGCAGCGTGATCGGCGGACACGGAGGGCCTGGGTGGACGTCCCCTTAGCCGGATGTGGCCAAAATGTAAAAACTGTGCGAAAAAGTGCTTGCAGGAGGCAGCATCCGCGCCTACCGTTGACCCCGGCCCACCGACCCGCATCACTTTCCCCCGAGCGGAACGGTATGTGAACCGAGTCACGAACAACGTCGTGACGCCCTTGTGTCTGGAGGCACTTCCCGTGGCTTTGAGTTCTGCTCACCTGCTCTCGCTCACCATCGCATCGGACGAATGGCGCCGCACCGCCGCCTGCCGTGACACCGATCCGGACCTGTTCTTCCCGGTCGGCACCACCGGCCCGGCCATCGAGCAGATCGAGAACGCCAAGGCCGTCTGCCGCCAGTGCGACGCCCAGCGCGACTGCCTCGAGTTCGCCCTCGCCACCAACCAGGACTCCGGCATCTGGGGCGGCACCTCCGAGGAGGAGCGCCGCAAGCTGCGCAAGCAGTACGCCGCCCGTCAGCGCCGCACCGCCTGATCCACGTCTTCCGCAGTACGCCCGATGCCGGCCTCTGGCCGGCATCGTTGCGTTTTCCGCCCCGGTCGGCTCAGCCCGGTGTCGGAACGTCGGTGGGGACGTGGAGCTCGACGATGGTGCCGGGGGTGCCGTCGGGCGGGCCGAAGATGTCGATGGTGCCTCGCAGGTCCGACGTCACCAGCGCCCGGACGATCGACAGGCCGAGCCCGGTCGTCTTCTCGATGCTGAAGTCGGGGCGCACCCCGATGCCGTTGTCGACGACGCGGATCACGAACTCGTCGGCGCCCTCGGCCATCTCCACGACCACCCGGTAGCCGGCGTCGCTGGGCGCCTCGGCGGGGAACGCGTGGTCGGC
>CALANQ010000236.1 GCA_937926025.1 uncultured Acidimicrobiales bacterium | reverse complement strand
AGGTGGTCGGCGACCTCCGCCGCGCTCGCCCCGCCCCGGGCACGCGACACCGAGTCGGTCACGATCGAGGTGGTGGGCGGGTAGGTGCCGAAGATGGCCAGGTAGCTGCGGAGCACCGGGGCCACGGCCCCGGCGAACTCGCGGGAGCCGAGGAACGAGCGGATCACGGTGGCTCCGGTAGTGCCGCCCCGGAGGCGGCGCACCCAGTAGTCGGTGCCGGACGGATCCGACGGCCGACCCAGGAAGTCCCCGTACTGGCGGGCCAGGAAGTCCCGTGGGCAGTCGAACGGCGTCCAGTTCAGGAAGTCGTTGCGGTAGCGGCCGGTGCGGGCGGCGTCTCGGTGGAACTGCGGCCAATCGGCCCGGCACAGCTGCTGGCCGGTGGAGAACAGGAAGACGTGGGTCAGGTCGCCGGGCCGGAGACCGTAGCCCAGCTGCAACCGGTCGATCGACGCCTGGGCGATGAGGGTGCGGCCCTGGATCTCGGCGATCGACGGGGTGGTGCCGGTGGGGAACACGGTGTTCGGCATCGTCCACGACGCCTCGACCGCACCGGTCGCACCGTCGAACACCCGCACCACCCGATCCAGCGTCGACACCACCTCCTGCTGGCCGTCGGCATCGACGTCGGCGATGGCGGTGCCGCCCTCGGTGCTGGTGCCCGCGGCGCAGTCGGTGCCGACGGCGTCGTTGCAGACGTGCCAGAGCCGGCGGCCGTCGGCGGCGAAGGCGTCGACCCAGCCGAAGTCCGAGGCGACGGCCACGTCCAGCCGCCCATCGCCGTCGAGGTCCCCGATGGCCGGGGAGGCCACCACCCGCCCGGCGGTCACGACCGGCCACCCCGGCAGGTCCCGTCCGGTCGACGCCGTGAACGCATCCACCTTGCGGCCGGCCGGATCGGGCCAGTTGCGCCCGGTGCCGACCACCACGTCCAGGCGGCCGTCGGCATCGAGGTCCACGACCGCCGGCGACGACCACACCGTCTGCCCCGGGGTGGAGCGCGGGTACCCCGGATAGGTGCTGCCGTCGCGGCGCAGGATCCACACCAGGCCGCCCTCGGGCTGGTTCAACGGGTTGCCGGCCCAGATGTCGCCCCCGAGGATCACCTCGTTCATCCCGTCCTTGTCGATGTCGACGACGACCGGGCTGGACCAGAGGGTGTCCTCGATGTACCGCCGCCACAGCAGCTTCCCGTTGGTGGACCAGGCGTAGACGGAGTGGTCGTAGCTTGGGGCGACGATGTCGAGGGTGCCGTCGCCATCGAGGTCCACCACCGCTGGCGACGCGAAGAACCCGTCGGGCCGGCAGTCCGTGCCGACCGGGCAGTGCTGCGGCGCCCCCTGCCGGAACGTGCGCACCACCGCGCCCGTCGGGCCGTCGATCCACACGACAGCACCGTCCATGGTGCCGACCACGACGTCGGCCTTGCCGTCCCGGTCGATGTCGACCAGCACCGGGGTGGACTGCACGGCGGTCGCCCCCAGGTTGATCTGCCACACCAGGCTGCGCTCACCGGTCAGCGAATAGGCGTCGACGGTGCCGTCGAGGTTGCCGATCACCAGCTCGGGTTCGGCGTCCCCGGCGATGTCGCCGATGGCCGGCGACGAGAACGCGGTCTGCGGGCCGTCGCCGTTGTTGACGCCGGTGAGCGGCCGGTCCAGCGACGGCAGCACCTCGAGCTGCGGCGTCCCCGCTTCGGCGCGGCCCGGCACGACGGCGACGGCCGTGACCAGGGCACAGGCCGCGACGATCGACCGTCGCCAACCCGATCCCCTCGTCACCCCAACCCCCTCGACCGACCCGACCCCGGGCCCGAACCCGGCCGAGGCTACCGGACCCTCGCCCAGCCGCCCCGGGTCGGCCGCCGTGCTGCGGGGTCGCGCAGGCGACCGATCCCCGTTGTTGACCTGCCTTGGTCCTGCTCGCCGACCCGGAACGGGATCCGGCGGTCAGGCGGCGGCGGGGCGGTTGAGGAGCTCCCGGACGCGGGGGATGACCTCGTCGCCGTAGAGCTGGATGCTCCGCATCATGTGCTCGTGCGGGAGGGTGCCGGCGCTGTACTTCAGGTCGAACCGAGCCGCACCGAGGGCGTGGACGGTGACGGCGATCTTCTTGGCGACCGTCTCCGGGCTGCCCACGTACAGGGACCCGGCGGCGCCGATCTGCTGCTCGAACTCGCCGGGGCGGGACGGCGGCCAGCCCCGCTCCGCACCGATGCGGTCGCGCATGGCCCGCCAGTGGTCGCGCAGCTGCTCCTGCGCCTCCTCGTCGGTGTCGGCCACGTGCCCGGGCGAGTGGATGCCGACCGGCAGCTCGGGGGCGCCCACCTCCTGGAGGGCTTGGTGGTACAGGTCGACGAACGGCCGGAAGCGGCGGGGGTCGCCGCCGATGATGGCGATGACGAGCGGCAGCTGGTGGCGGGCCGCCCGCACGACGGACTCGGGTGACCCACCCACGCCGACCCAGGTGGTGAGCCGCCCCGACGCGGGGGTGGGGTACACGGACTGGTCGGTCAGCGCCGCCCGGGTGGTGCCCGACCACGTGACCGGGCCGCCGGCGGCGAGCTGGGCGAACAGGTCGAGCCGGTCCTCGAACAGCTCCTCGTACTGCGACAGGTCCAGCCCGAACAGCGGGAACGACTCGGTGAACGACCCCCGGCCGACGATGACCTCGGCCCGTCCGCCCGAGATGGCGTCGACCGTGGCGAAGCGCTGGAACACGCGGACCGGGTCGTCCGACGACAGCACCGTGACCGCGGACCCGAGCTTGATGCGCTGGGTGCGAGCGGCGATGGCCGCCAGCACGGTCTCCGGCGACGACACGGCGAAGTCGACCCGGTGGTGCTCGCCGATCCCGAAGAAGTCGACGCCCAGCGAGTCGGCCAGGACCGCTTCCTCCACGACGTTGCGGATGACCTGGTCGTGCGGCACGAGGGCGCCGTCGGGACCGACGGTGACGTCGCCGAACGTGTCGAGTCCGAGCTCCAGCGGGGTGGTCATGCCGCCTCCAACGATGCGCCCCGCCTCGCCATTCCCGCCGTCCCCGTCCCGGGCGGTCCGGGCGGTCCGGGCGGTCCGCCGCCGGCCGTAGGCTGCGCCCGACCCGTCGGTCGAGGCGAGAGGAGCCGGGCGATGTCGCAGCACAAGGACGCGGTGGAGGCGTACTTCCAGGGGTTCCGGCTCAGCGACCACGAGGCCATCCTCGGGCTGCTCACCGACGAGGTCGTCTGGGACCTGCCCGGGCACCGGCACCTCCAGGGCAAGGTCGCGTTCGACGGCGAGATCGAGAACCCGGCGTTCGAGGGCAGCCCGGTGCTGGCCATCGACCGGCTGATCGAGGAGGGCGACACGGTGGTGGCCGTCGGCACCGGCACCGGCCGCCACAAGCAGGCGGGGCCGTTCGAGTTCGCCTACTGCGACGTGTTCACGTTCGAGGGCGACCTCATCGCCCGGGTCGAGTCCTACGTGGTGCCGCTCAACGCGGGTTGACCCGCTGGTTGAGGCGGGCCGCCTGCCGGGTCAGGTGCTCGCGTTCCGCCAGGCTCGGCGCGGCCAGGGCGGCGTCGGCGTAGAGGCGGGCCGCCAGCGGCAGCTCGCCGTTGCGCTCGTGCAGGTGGGCGGCGACGGCGGTGCGCCGGGGCACGCCGTCGGGTACGACCTCCAGCGCCCGGAGCCCCGCCGGCGCCCCGTCGGCCTCGCCCACCGCGACCGCCCGGTTCAGGCGGACCACCGGGGTGTCCGCGAAGCGGAGCAGCTCGTCGTACCACTCCACGATCTGCACCCAGTCGGTGTCCTCCACCCGCTGGGCGTCGGCGTGGAGGGCGGCGATGGCGGCCTGGCACTGGTACTCGCCGAGGTGGTCGCGGCGCAGCGCCGCCTGCAGCACCTCCACCCCTTCGGCGATGAGCTCGGTGTCCCACCGCGCCCGGTCCTGCTCCGCCAAGGGGACGAGCCGGCCGTCGGGTCCGGTCCGGCTGGCCCGGCGGGCGTGGTGCAGCACCATCAGCGCCAGCAGGCCGTGCACCTCGGGGTCGTCGGTCACGACGGCCAGCTGGCGGGTCAGCCGGATGGCCTCGGCGGCCAGGTCGACGTCGCCGGAGAAGCCTTCGTTGAACACCAGGTAGAGGGTGCGCATGACGGTGGCGACATCGCCCGGTCCCTCGAGCCCGGCGTCGGCGACGGTGCGCTTGGCCCGGCTGATGCGCTGGGCCATGGTGGCCTCGGGCACGAGGTAGGCCTCGGCGATCTGGCGGGTGGTGAGGCCGCCGACCGCCCGTAGCGTCAGCGCCACAGCCGATGACGGGGTCAGGGCCGGGTGGGCGCACAGGAAGTAGAGGCGGAGCGAGTCGTCGGTGGCGGGGACGCTGCCGGGCGGCGGCTCGGCGTCGAAGCGCTCCTCTCGGCCTCGCCGGGACGTGTCGGGCCGGGCCATGTCCAGGAAGACCCGCCACGCCACGGTGGTGAGCCAGGCCGCCGGATCGTTCGGCGGATCCTCGTGCCACGAGCGCAGCGCCCGGATCAGTGCCTCCTGGACGGCGTCCTCGGCGGTCGCGAAGTCAGCACGGCGACCGACGAGGACGCCCAAGACCCGGGGGACCAGCGCCCGCAGCTCGGCGTCGTCCACGCTCCGTCCGCCCCCGTCGCCCGGCTCAGTCCGTGGCCGGCGGTTCGCTCATGACCGCCCGCAGCTCGAGCCACTCGTTGATGGGCTCGCCGCCGGGGCCGGGCGCCGCCGACAGCTCGAGGGTCAGCTCCACCGCCCGCTCGTGCGAGTCCACGTCGATCATGAACCAGCCGGCGATCAGGTCCTTCGTCTCGGCGAACGGGCCGTCGGTGACCGGGGCCCGGTCGGCGGTGCCGGAGCGGACCCAGACGCCCTCGGGGGCGAGGCCCTCGCCGCTGACCAGCTCGCCGGTGGCCTCCAGGCGGGCGGCGTAGTCCCGCATGAACTGGAAGTGGGCCTGGACCTCCTCGGGGGTCCACTGGTCCATGGAGGGGAAGTCGTTCGGGGTGGGCGTGTCGACCCGGTAGTGCTTGAGCATCAGGTACTTGGCCATGGTGGTTCTCCTTCGGTGGCCGCCGGCCCTCGTGGCCGGCGTCACCCCTGAGACGGAGTGGGTATCGGCATCTCGACATCGGTGCCCGAGGAATCTTCCCCCGAACCCCCGATCCCCCACCGGACTTCGTAGCTGAGCCCGACGGAACAGTGCCGCTGGCCTACGAAGTTCGGCTTCCGGGGGGGTGCTCAGCGGTCGGTGCGGCGGATCGGGGGCATCGGGTACGTGCCGTCGATCAGCGCCGCCCCGGGCTGGTAGGCCCGCAGCATCGGGCGGAACGTGCCCTCGGCCGGGGTGGGCAGCCAGTTGGCCTCGTGCTCGGGACCGGGCGAGGTGGCCTGGAGGTAGAGGGTGACGGAGCCGTCGTCGCCGTACTGCAGACCGGGGCTCCGGTCACCGAGCGAGTAGCGGTCGATCGGGTTGTCCACCAGGTAGAAGCGGGGCACGTCGTACATGGTGAGCGACCAGAACGCATCGGCGGGAGGGGCCGGGGCGAAGGTGACCTCGTAGCGGTGGGCGCCGTCGAGCAGCTCGCCGTCGGCGTCGCGGAAGATCGGGGCGTAGCAGGCCTCGTAGCCGTGGTTGCCCCAGAGCCCGGCCCGGGCGGCGACCGCCCGGGTGACGGCGGCCTTCGACCGGTCCTCGATCTTCCACTCGGGTGCGTCGATGGTGCCGATCTCGAAGTGGTCGAGGTTGTAGTCGAAGTAGTGGGTGGCGTTGCTCCAGCCCTCGGGCGGGGCCGACCCGCCGGCCAGCTGCTCGATCATCGCCATGCCCGCCTCGGCACCGGCCGCCAGGGCCGCAGCCAGCGCCGGGTCCGGATCGACGTACGGCGAACCGGCGTCGAGCAGGCCCAGCCGGCCGAGCACGGCCACGAACGGCGCGTCGCCCTCCGGCGGCGGGAACGCGGCCAGGGCCACCCGCAGCCGCTCCCACCAGATCAGGTCCTCGGCCATCCCCTCGACCGGTTCGGGGATCCCGGCGGTCCCGGTGCCGGTCGCCATCACGGTGAACCGGTCCTGGAGGGCGTGGACCGCCGGCAGGTCGGCCTCGCCGTCGACCTGCAGCCGACCGACGATGACGGCGATGGTGGACGGGGCGCGGACCACGGTGGATCCGTCCGCGACCGCACCGTCCCAGCCCGGGGGGACGAACGTGAACGAGCCGGCCGCCGTCCCCGTGGCCCGGCTGCCGATGTAGGCGAAGTTGTTGGTCCAGGCATCGACGCACTGGAGGACGTAGTACCGGCCGCAGGTGTCGGGCACATCGATGCGGACGGGCCCGCCCGACAGGTCCAGCGGCACCAGCAGGTAGAGCGTGTCGTTGTTCGGGCTGACGAACTCGGCGGACGGGCCGAGCAGCTCCCGGGCGCACCACACGGTGTTCCACGGGATCGCCTTGCCGCCGGCCAGCGTGCCCCGACCCGACGGGAGCTTGCCGATCTCGTCGAGGTTGTACAGCAGCGGGTAGCCGTACACGTAGGCCCGGGTGGCGGCCTGCACCAGCTGGTCGTCGGTCATCGTCGGAGCTCCTGAGGGGGACGGGCCGCCGGGCATTGGGGCGGCGGCGCGAGGGTAACCACTGGTCACATCGGACGCCGCCCACCGGCCGGTCTCCGCTGTCAGAGCACCTCGGTAGGGTCCGGACCATGGCATCGGCGAACGGCGCGAACGGCAGGTGGGTGCGCTACGGGCGCGACGCGGCCGAGGCGCTGCGGGCCGAGATCAGCCGCATCAAGGGCGACGAGCCGCTGGCCCCCGTCACCGTCGTCGTGCCGTCCAACCAGGTGGGCGTGTCCACCCGGCGCCTGCTCTCCTCGGGTGCCGTGGGGCCGGTGTGCGGCGCCGGGCCCGGGCTCATCGGCGTCACGTTCGTCACGCCGTACCGCCTGGCGGAGCTGCTGGGCGCCGCTCCTCTGGCCGCCCAGGACCGCCGGCCCGTGTCCGTCCCCGTGCTCGGGGCTGCGGTGCGCCAGGCGCTGGCGGAGGACCCCGGAGCGTTCGGGCCGGTCGCCGCCCACGCCGCCACCGAAGCGGCGCTGGTCGCCGCCCACCGGGAGCTGCGCGACCTCGCGCCGGAGGCGCTCACCGCCCTGGCCGCCAGCAGCGTGCGCGCCGGCGAGGTGGTCCGGGTCCACCGGGCGGCCCGCACCCGGCTGGCGGAGCACTGGTACGACGAGGAGGACCTGTTGGCGGCCGCCACCACCGCCATCCTCGACGGCGCCGTGCCCACGGACATCGGGACCGTGATCGTCCACCTCCCCCAGCGGCTCACCCGCCACGCGGCGGACCTGCTGGCGGCCCTGGGCCGAACTGCGGGGCTGTCCGTCCTCGCTGGTGCCACCGGCGTGCCCCGGGCCGATGCCGACGTGGTGCAGGCCGTCGGCCGGCTGGGTGTGGACCTCGGGCCGGTGCCCGCCACGTCCTCGCTGGGATCGATCGTCGCCGCCGGCACCACCGGCATCGTCACGGCCTCGGATGCCGACGACGAGGTGCGGGCCGCCGTCCGCACCGTGGTCGACGCCGTCCGGGCCGGCACGTCGCTGGACCGCATCGCCGTGCTCTACGCCGCCACGGAGCCCTACGGCCGGCTGCTCCAGCACCACCTCGACGCCGCCGAGGTGGTCACCAACGGCACCGCCACCCTGCCGCTCGCCGGCCGGTTGGCCGGACGCACCCTGCTCGGGCTGCTCGCCCTGCCCGCGGGCGGGTTCCGCCGCCAGGACGTCTTCGCCTGGCTCACCAGCGCACCCATCCTCCACGACGGCCGCTGGGCACCCACCACCTCGTGGGAGCGCATCTCGCGGGAGGCGGGCGTCGTGGCCGGGCGCGCCGACTGGGACCGACAGCTCCAGCACCTCGCCGACCAGCTCACCGCGGTCGCCGACCACCGCGAGGCCGCCGGGTCCGAGGACGAGCGCACCGACTGGCAGGTGGTGCGGGCCCGGGAGGATGCCGCCCGGGCCCAGCAGCTGCGCGGCTTCGTGCTGGACCTCATCGACCGGCTCTCGGCCGCCACCGCCCCCGCCTCCTGGACCGACCGCGTCCGCTGGGCCAAGCGCCTCGTGGCCGACGTCCTCGGCGGCGCCACCCGCCGCACGGGCTGGCCCGAAGCAGAGCGCCGGGCCGCGGACCGGCTCGACGTCGCGCTGGACCGCCTGGCCGTCCTGGACCAGCTCGAAGGGCCGGTCGCCCTCGACGTGTTCACCCGTGCGCTCACCCTGGAGCTCGAAGCCGACCTCGGCCGGGTCGGGCGCTTCGGCGAAGGCGTCCTGGTGGGACCGGTGTCCATGGGCGTCGGCGTCGATCTGGATCTCGTCGTGGTGGTCGGCATGGCCGAAGGCACGTTCCCGTCCACCCTCCGCGACGACTCGCTGCTCCCCGACGAGGACCGCGACGCCGCCGGCGGCGCCCTCCCCCTGCGGTCCGGGCACGTCGACCGGCTCCACCACCAGTTCCTCGCCACCCTCGGCGGCGCCGCCCGGCAGGTCCTGTGCGTGCCCAAGGGAGACCTGCGCCGCAGCCGGGAGCGGGTGCCGTCGCGCTGGGTGCTCGACGTGGCGTCGGAGCTCGCCGGCGAGACGTGGTGGAGCGATGACCTGCTCCACCGATCGGAGCCGTGGCTCACCCACCTGGCGTCGTTCGACGACGCCGTGCGCCGCGCGGCGGACCCCGCCACGGACCAGGAGCACCGCCTCCGCCAGCTCCTCGCCGCCGCCCCGCCCCGACGCGATCTCCACGCGGCCGCCCGCACGGTCGACCCCGTGCTGGCCGCCGGGGTCCACGTGGCGGACCAGCGCGGCAGCGACCACCTCACCCGCTTCGACGGCAACCTGGCCGGTCTCCCCATCCCGTCGCCCGTGGACCGGGGTGCCTCGGCCACCAGCCTCGAGTCCTGGGCGACGTGCCCCCACGGCTACTTCGTCCGCCACCTGCTGGGCGTCCAGCCCGTGGAGCAGCCCGAAGACGTGCTCCAGATCACCGCACTCGACAAGGGCAACCTCGTGCACGCTGCACTCGAGGCGTTCATCCAGGAGGCCGTGGACCACGACCGGGTGCCGCCGGTGGGCGGCCGGTGGACCGACGCCGACCGGGAGCGCCTCGCCGCCATCGGCACCCAGCTCTGCGATGACGCCGAAGCCGACGGGCTCACCGGCCGCGCCCTGTTCTGGCAGCGCGACCGGGGGAAGATCCTCGCCGACCTGGACCGCTTCCTCACCGAGGATGACGCGCTCCGCAACGGCCACGGCACCACGCCCGTAGCCACGGAGCTCCCGTTCGGCATCGGTGCTGCCCCTCCGGTGGCCTTCCCGTTGACCGACGGCCGCACCGTCCCCCTCCGAGGCAAGGCGGACCGGGTCGACCAGCGCCCCGACGGCAGCCTGCACGTCCTGGACTACAAGACCGGCCGGGCCACGTCCTACACGGACCTGAGCAGCGCGGATCCGCACCAGGGCGGCCGGCGCCTCCAGCTGGCGGTGTACGGCCTGGCCGCCCGCCAGCACGCCGGCACCCCCGATGCCCCGGTGCGCGCCGACTACTGGTTCACCTCCACCCGGGGCGGCTGGGACCGCATCGGCTACGAGGTCACCGACGACGTGCTGGCCGAGGTGACCACCGCCGTGACCACCATCGTCGAAGGCATCGAGCAGGGCGTCTTCGCTCCGCACCCCATCCCCCACAGCACGTCGCCGTTCCCGGACTGCCCGGCGTGCGACCCCGACAACCTCGGCACCACCGAGGTCCGGCGGCACTTCGAGCGCAAGCTCGCAGACCCGGTCCTCGCCCGCTACGTCGCCCTCGCCCTCACGGGCGACGCCGAGACCGACGATGGCGAAGGGTCGCCGCGGTGAGCCTGTTCGACTTCCTCGACGAGCCCTTCGACGACACCGCCGGCCGCCTCGCCGACCCCGAGCCCGGACCTGCGGACGCGGAGCCGGCACACCCGGAGACCGGTGCGGCCGGACCCGTCGACGAGCGTCCGCCCCCGCCGGACCAGGACCAGCGCGACATCGTGCGCGACGCCCTCCACCGCACCCTGTTCGTCGAAGCCGGTGCCGGATCCGGCAAGTCCACCGCGCTGGTGGGCCGCGTCCTGGAGCTCATCACCACGGGCACGGCGGAGCTCCGATCCATCGCCGCCATCACCTTCACCGAGAAGGCGGCGGCCGAGCTGCGCGACCGCATCCGCCAGGCCCTGGAGCGGCGGGCCGAGGCCGCTCGGGCCGACGGCGACGGCCTCATCGCCCAGCGCTGCGTCGATGCCATCGACCAGCTCGACGGGGCCGCCATCGGCACCCTCCACGCGTTCGCCCAGCGAGTCCTGGCGGAGAACCCCATCGAGGTCCAGCTGCCGCCCCGCGTGGAGATCCTCGACGAGGTCACGTCGGACGTGCAGTTCGAGCAGCGGTGGTCCGCCTACCTCGACCACCTGCTCGAAGACCCCGACATGCAGCGCACCCTGCTCCTCCTCTTCGCCACCGGGGTCAAGCCCGCCGCGCTCCGGGCGCTGGCGCTGGAGTTCGACCGCAACTGGGACCTGGTCGACGAGCGGGTCGCCGCCGACGCGCCCGAGCCGCCGGAGCTCCGGGCCAGCCTCGACGCTGCGCTCGCCGCGGTCGACGCCGCCACCGAGGCCGCCGCCCACTGCACCAACCCCGACGACAAGCTCCTCGCCCGGCTGCACCTCGTCGCCGCGTACGCCGCCGAGCTCCGCACCATCACCGACGAGCTCGACCTGCTCGACCAGCTCAGCGGCAACGGCACCACCAAGCCACCCAGCTTCCGGGCGGGCAACCTCGGCGCCAAGGGCAACTGGGGCTGCGACCACAAGGCCGTCCAGGCCGACCTGGCCGCCGCCGGCGAGCAGCTCGACCAGGTGGCGGGCACCGTCGCCCAGGCGTGTGCCCAGCGCATCGCCGCCGCCCTGCGCACGTTCACCCTCGAGGCCGCCGCCGCCCGACGGGAAGCCGGTCAGCTGGCCTTCCACGACCTCCTCGTCCTCGCCCGCCAGCTGGTCCGCCAGCACGGCACCGTGCGGGAGCGGCTCCACCGCCGCTACCAGCGCCTCCTGCTCGACGAGTTCCAGGACACGGACCCCATCCAGATCGAGATCGCCGTGCGCATCGCCGCCGCCGACCCCGGTTCGGCCGACGCCGGCGACCGGCCCTGGCACGAGGTCGACGTCGCCCCCGGCCACCTGTTCGTCGTGGGCGACCCGAAGCAGTCCATCTACCGCTTCCGCCGGGCCGACATCGGGCTGTTCCTCGCCGCCAAGGACCGCTACGGACCCGACGGCGGGCTGGTCAGCCTGTCCACCAACTTCCGAACCGGCGAGCCCATCATCGGGTGGGTCAACCAGGCGTTCGCCACCCTCCTGGCCGAGCCGCCCGGCGTCGACGCCGCCATCGCGTCCCAGCCCGACTACGTCCCGCTGCACGCCGTGCGGCCCGCCCCACCGGTCGGCCCTGCCGTCTCCGTCATCGGGCGCGAGGCGGTCGAAGGAGGAAAGGCCGCGGAGCTCCGCACCGCCGAAGCGCACCAGGTGGCCGCCACCGTGGCCCGCATCCAGGCCGAAGGGTGGAGCGTCGGCGACGCCAGCACCGACACCGGCTGGCGCGCCCCGCGCCTGGGCGACATCACCGTCCTCGTCCCTGCCCGCACCTCGCTCCCGTTCCTGGAGGACGCGCTGGAGGCGGCCGGCATCCCCTACCGGGCGGAGTCCAGCAGCCTCGTCTACGTGTCCCGGGCGGTGCGCGACCTGCTCATGGCCCTGCGGGCCATCGACGACCCCACCGATCACCTCGCCATCGTCTCGGCGCTCCGCAGCCCACTGTTCGCCTGCGGCGACGACGACCTCTTCCGCTTCAAGGCCCTCCAGCGCGGCCACTGGAACTACACCAGCCCCCAACCCGACACCGTGGAGCCCGGACCGGTGGCCGACGGGTTGGCCTACCTGGCCGCCCGCCACCGCGACCGCCACTGGACCTCCCCCGCGGAGCTGGCCGACCGCGTCGCCCGGGACCGCCGCCTGTTCGAGCTCGGCTTCGCCGAGGGCCGCACCCGCGACGTGTGGCGGCGGCTGCGCTTCGTCATCGACCAGGCCCGGGAGTGGGGCGAGGCCACCGACGGCAACCTGCGGGAGTACCTCCAGTGGGTCGTCCGCCAGAGCAGCGAGGGCAGCCGGGTCGCGGAGGCGGTGCTCCCCGAGTCCGACGACGACGCCGTGCGCATCATGACCATCCACGCCGCCAAGGGCCTGGAGTTCCCCATCACCATCCTGAGCGGCATGTCCACGTCGCCCCAGGCCCGACCGTCTCCGGCCCAGGTGGTGTTCCCGCCTGCGGGCGGGGTCGGCTACCGCTTCGGCAAGGCCGTCGCCACCCAGGAGTTCGAGGACTTCAAGCCCGTCGACGAGCAGATGGCGTTCGACGAGCGCGTCCGCCTGCTCTACGTGGCCGCAACCCGGGCCAAGGACCACCTGGTCCTCTCGCTCCAGCGCCGGGTCCGGTCCCGCGCTCCGGAGCCGTCGAAGCGCACCAACGCGGAGCTGCTCCTCGCCGGGTGCGGCAGCGGGCTCGACGACCTGCCCGACGCCGTGGCCGCCGACGTCGAGGTCGCGCCGCTCGCGGTGCCCGTCCCGCCCACCGCACCCGTGCCGTTCGACGCGTGGCGCGCCCAGCGCGACGCCGCCCTCGCCGCCGGGTCCCGGCCCACCACCGTGGCCGCCACCGCCCTCACCGCAGAGGGCGCACCGGACCTCGCCCGCGACGAGCCCGAGCCCGAGCCCGACCCCGACGACGAGCCGACCCCGAGCGCTCCCACCGCGGAACCCGGCGAGGCCGGTCTCCAGAAGCGCCCGCGGGACCTGGACCTGCCGCCCTGGCTCAAGGGCCGGTACGGGACGGCGGTCGGACGGGCGGTCCACGGCACGCTCCAGACCATCGACCTGGCGCACCCGGTGGGCCTCGACGGTGCCGTCGCCGCCCAGTGCGAGGCCGAGTCCATCCCCGAGCGGGCCGCTGCGGTCGGGGAGCTGGTGCGGGCCGCGCTGGGCTCCCCGGTCATCGCCGCCGCCACCGCCGGCCCTTACTGGCGGGAGGTGTACGCCTGCACCCCCACCCCCGGCGGCCGCCTCCTCGAGGGCTACATCGACCTGCTGTACCGCACGCCCGACGGCATGGTCATCGTGGACTACAAGACCGCCGCCACCGACGACCGCGCCGAGCTGCTCCGGCGGGTCGAGGGCTACCGGCTCCAGGGCGGGTCCTACGCCCTGGCGGTGGGGCAGACCACCGGCGAGCGCATCGCCCGGGTGGTGTTCGCGTTCCTCACCCCGGCGGGCGCCGTGGAGCTCGAGCTCACCGACGTCGAGGCGGCCGTCGGAGAAGTGGAAGCCCTGGTCGCGGCGGGTGCCGAGCAGGTGACCGCGTAGCCCCAGGCCACGCGCCATCCGTTCCGCTGTCAGACCCCCTCGGTACGTTGCTGGTGTCCCCTGAACAGGCGATCCGAGCCCATGCCCTTCTCCTTCCTCCACGCTGCAGACCTCCACCTCGACAGCCCCTTCACGTCCGTCGGCGGCTTCCCGGACGACGTCGCCACTACCCTGCGGGAGGCGTCGCTGCGGGCCTGGGACGCCCTGGTCCGCACCGCCATCGAGCGGGAGGTTGCCTTCGTCCTGCTGGCCGGAGACATCTACGACGGTGCCGAGCGCGGCATCCGGGCCCAGCGGGCGTTCCTCGCCGGGGTCACCCACCTGGCGGACCACGGCATCCGGACCTTCCTGGTCCACGGCAACCACGACCCGGTCGGCCAGGGCTGGACCGCCATCGACGGCTTCCCGGACCTGGTCCACCCGTTCGCCTCCTCCAAGGTGGAGTCGGTCGAGTTCACCGCCGGGGATGAGCGGGTCGTCGTCCACGGCATCAGCTACGCCACCTCGGCCATGGAGGAGAACCTCTCCCTGCGGTTCCCGCGGGCCACCGGCGGCGGCTTCCAGATCGGTCTCCTGCACGCCAACGTCGGCGGCAGCGCCACAGGCCACCAGGACTACAGCCCGTGCAGCGTCGACGACCTGCGCCGCCCCGGCTACCAGTACTGGGCGCTCGGCCACGTCCACAAGCGCCACAACCCGCTCGAAGGCGACCCGTGGGTCGTCTATCCCGGCAACCTCCAGGGCCGCACCACCCGGCCGTCGGAGCAGGGCGCCAAGGGTGCCGTCATCGTCCACGTGGACCACGGCGTCGCCTCGGCCCCGGAGCTGGTCGTCCTGGACCAGGTGCGCTTCGCCGATGTGGCCGTCGAGATCGACCACCTCGCCGACGTCGGTGCCGTGCTCGATGCGCTGGAGCAGGCCGCCGCCCCCGCCCGCCACGACGGCCGGGCCATGGTCGTGCGGGCCACCATCGGCGGTCGCGGGGCGCTCCACGCGGAGCTCTCCTCGCCCCGCCGCCGGGCCGAGCTGCTCGCGGAGCTGCGCCGCTCCGGTGCGGAGTCCACGCCGTTCGTCTGGTGGAACCAGGTGGTGTGGCAGACCCGGCCGGCCGGCGAGGTCATCGACCTGCGCCGCCGAGACGACTTCATCTCGGACCTCGTCCGCTTCATGGACGACACCCCCGCCCACCAGCGCAGCACCTGGGCCGACGACCTGCCGGCCGACGTGCTCCGGGAGCTGGGAGACCTCCTGCCCGACGGCGACGACGACGCCATCTGGCAGGCCGCCCGGCTCGCTGCGCTCGACGCCGTCACGGGAGCATCCTCATGAAGATCGACGGCTGGCACATCGACGGCTACGGCGTCCACCACGACCTGCAGGTCACCGGCCTGACCGACGGGCTCACCATCATCGCCGGCCCCAACGAGACCGGGAAGACCACGCTCCAGCACTTCCTCGTCGGCATGCTCTTCGGCTTCACCGCCATCAACCGGCCCGATCACCACGCGCCCCTGCGCGGCGGCACCTACGGCGGGCGGCTGTTCGTCATCACCGACGACGGGCAGCGCCTCACCATCCACCGCAGCAAGAACAAGTCCTCCCTGCGGGTCACCCACGCCGACGGCACCGCCTACCAGGGCGACCTGACCGAGGTCCTGGGCGGCGCCACCAAGGAGCTGTTCCAGAGCGTCTTCGCCGTCCACCTCGACGACCTCGCAGAGCTCCGGGCCCTGACCGAAGACCAGGTCCGCGACCGCGTGTTCTCCGCCGGCATCCTCGGTGCCGGCCGCAGCGCCCAGGTTGCGCTCACCCAGCTGGGCGGCGAGCGCGACGCGCTCCTCAAGCCCAACGGCAAGG
>CALANQ010000235.1 GCA_937926025.1 uncultured Acidimicrobiales bacterium | reverse complement strand
GCGGGGCCTGCATCGCCGAGCGGGTGCTCGGGCTGATCGGGGCGTCGGTCTCCGCCCACAGTGCGGCGGGCCGGTACTCGGCGGGCACCCCGGACAGGTCGCGGAGCTCCAGCAGGAGCGAGCCACCGATGACGGCGAGGATCGACCACGCAGCCCGGGCTGCGTCATCGCCGACGAGTCCGGCGCTCTCCAGCTCGAGGACCAGCGCCTCCTCCAGCGGCCGGACGAGCAGGTTGGAGGTGCCGGTCTGGTGCGCCAGCGACGTGAAGGCCCGGTGCCCGATGGACGCCGTCCAGATGTTCCGGGCGGCGCTGAAGATGCGGTCGCGGGGGTCGTCGCCCTGCACCTCGAGCTCGGCGAGGCGGCGGGAGTGCGCCCGGATGACCTCGGCCACCAGGTCGTCGCGGCTGCCGACGTGCCAGTAGATGGTGGGGGTGGCGACGCCGAGCTCGGCGCCCAGCCGCCGCATGGTGAGCGCGCCGGGTCCCTCCGACGTGACCAGGTCGACGGCCGCGGCGATGACCTCGTCACGGTCGAGCCCCGCGCGCCGACCGGTCCCGGTCGGCTCGGCGTTCGTGGCGGCTGATCGGGCCATGGGGGTTGCGCGTCTCCCGTCGCTGTGACACTGTCACAGGGACACTAGGACAGTGTCACAGAGGCAGCAAGGGGAAGCCATGCCGAATCCCGTCGAGGGCGTCGATCAGTCGAACGCCCCGTACGTCATCGTCTCCTCGGACACCCACGCCGGGCTCCCGGTCCAGGACTACCGGCCGTACCTGGAGTCGTCGCTCCACGGCGAGTTCGACGAGTGGCTCGAGACCCGGTACCAGCACCGGGCCATGGTCGAGGAGCTCAACGGCGAGTACGTCGAGCAGTGGGAGCGGACCAACGAGGTCGGCCTCCAGGGCGCCTACGACCCGGCCATCCGGGACAAGACGCTCGACGCCGACGGCGTGGCCGGCGAGGTGATCTTCGCCGACGGCGACTCGGTCACCGGGATGGAGGCGCCACCGTTCGGCGCCGGGCTCCAGGCCGGGATGATCACCGACCCGCGCCTCGCCTGGGGCGGGGCCCGGGCCCACAACCGCTGGCTCGCCGAGTTCTGCGCCACCAACCCGCCCCGGCGCGCCGGGGTCGCCCTCCTGCCCATCACCCACGGCGTCGAGGAGTCGGTCAAGGAGGTCGAGGCGCTGGCCGGCACCCCGGGCATCCGCGGCGTGATGATCCCGACGATGTGGCACGACCAGCCGTCGTACGGCCACGAGTCCTACGACCCGGTCTGGGCCGCGTGCGCCGAAGCCGGGCTGGTGGTGCACACCCACTCCGGCGAGGCCGACACCGACGCGTACAACGACAACATGGCCCAGTTCATGCTGGAGGTGGCGTTCTGGACCCACCGGCCGCTGTGGCAGCTGCTGCTCGCCGGCAAGTTCGACCGGTTCCCCAACCTCAAGTACGCCCCGGTGGAGTGCGGGTCCTGGTGGGTCGGCGACCTCCTGTTCAAGACTGACGTGATGTTCGGCGGCACGAACTGGAAGGTGAAGAAGATGTCGTCCCGCACGAAGGGGCTCATCGAGCGCCTGCCCTCGGAGTACATCGGCACCAACGTGTTCATCGGCGCCTCGGCCATGAGCAAGCCAGAGCTGCGCCGCCGCTACGTGAACGGCCTCGACGGCCTCATGTGGGGCACCGACTACCCGCACCCCGAGGGCACCTGGCCGCACACGTTCGAGC
>CALANQ010000234.1 GCA_937926025.1 uncultured Acidimicrobiales bacterium | reverse complement strand
GACAGCGCGGGTCGCGCTCGTCGAGCGTGCCGATGCACCAGCCGCCTCCGTGCAGGAACACGTGGAGCGGCAGCCGCCCGGCGCCGAACGGAACGTAGAGGCGGACCGTGATGCGCCCGCCGTCGACGGGCACCGAGAGGTCTCGCTCCTCGGCCATGGCCGGCCCCTTGGGCATCACCAGGAAGCCGCCGCGGCGAGCCAGGGCGGCGGAGCTGGCCCGGCGCTCGGCCATCGTCGCACCGGCGGGTCGCCGGTCGAGGGCGTTCATGAGCGCCACGATCTTGGCGACGCGTGGTTCGAGCGGCATGCGTGGGGTTCCCGTCGTCGGCATTGGGCAGGAGTACGGACCTCCAGCATCCCACGGATGAGCTGAGGGTCACCCGGAGAGGCCGCGACGGCCTGGCTCAGGTCCGGCGGGCGAAGTGGAAGTCGACGCCGGTGGAGAACTCGGTGAGGGTCACCTCGTCGGCCTGGCGGGCCGGCTCGCCGTCGGGGTCCATCCAGACCCGCCACGACGCCACGGCGTCGCCTTGGCGGTCGATGCGCTCGACCCGGGCCAGCGGGGCCAGGCACTGCACGGCGGCCGTCAGGCCGTCGTCGTCGCCGCCGGCCAGGATCGCCGGCCAGGTCAGCCCATCGTCCTCTGCCAGCGCCGGGCACGGCCCGATCGACACGGTGAGGGCCCCGCCGCCCGGGCAGCGCTCCAGACGAAGGTCCACGTAGGCGCGGGGCAGGAACATCGGGTGGACGGCCAGGACGGCGGCGATGCCGTCGAGATCGGGCGTGGCCGCGAGCACGGCGCCGAGGCGCTTGGTGGTGACCCCGGCGATGCCGGTGAGCTGCTTGCCGCCCATCTCCGCCGCCTCGGTGCCGCTGGCCCGCTCGGCCACCTGGAGCAGGTACGCGCGGGAGAGCAGGTGCCCCTGGAGGCAGGTCTCGTCGGCGATGGTGCCCAGCGTGGCCGAGGAGAACCGCTCCATCACCAGGTCGGGGTCGAGGGGCGCGGCGTAGTCCCTCCATCCGTCGTCGACGGCCAGATCGGAGTCTGGGGCGGCGAGCGGGAGCGCGGCGGCCTCCGAACGGCTCAGGACGTCGGCCTGGGGCGGGAAGGGGAGCGGCTCGGCGTCGGGCACGATCTCCACGGTCCAGGCGCAGTGCGGGTGGCGGTCGGCAGGGGTGCGCGGCGGCCGGTGGACCGGTCGCACCTGCGCCCGGGGGTTGGTGGCGGTGGCGGTGGCGTCGAAGGTCGGGTCCTCGATGTCGTGGCACATGGCCTGCACGTAGTCGTCGCCCATCGGCTCCACGTCCATGAGGGCGCCGCAGTGATCGAGGTGGAACTCGCCGTGGAGGTCGTCGTGCACGGTGTACCGGAAGTCCATGAACTCCGGCGGCGCGCCCACGTCGAGCTGCATGCCCTTGAAGATGACCTCGACGGTGTCGCCCTCGAAGCCGAGCAGGCGCTGCATCCGCTTGGTGTAGATCGGGCTGGCCGCCATCCACTCGTCGATCGCCACCGCCGCCATCCCATCACGGCCGAAGCGGGCGATCAGGTGGGGCATGCCGGATCGGTCGATCAGGTGGCCGGCCAGGAGCAGCTCGCGCGCCAGCTCGGCCAGGTCGGCGTGGGAGCGGCCGAGCCACGGCCGGGCGGCATCGATGGCCTCGGCGGGGAGGGACGGGTCCGTCACGGAAGGTCGGGATCGTCGGCGGCGGGGATGCGGGAGATGATGTTCTCGACCTCGGTGTTGAGCTTCGCGGCCCGGGGCCACCCGGCGTAGTGGGCGAGGAAGACCACGATCGTCCGCAGGTCGTCGGCGTCGAGCTCCCCGAGCCGCACGGCGGCGTCGAGCTGCAGGCCGGCCACGTCCTCCAGGCCGGAGCCCGCGGCCATGCCGATCAGCATGAGGCGCCGGTCGCGGACCGAGAGCTTCCCCTGGTCCCACACCTCGCCGAAGAGGTGGTCCACCGTGGTCTCCACGAACGGCCCGGCCACCTGGTCGATGTCCCAGCCGTAGACCTGCTTCATCAGGGCCTTGCCCCGGGCGCGCTGCTCGCTGTCTGGTTCGGTCATGGGGTCCTCAGATCGGGTCGTGGGGCTCGGGAACGCCGAGGGCGCGGCCGAGGTTCTGGTGGGCGAGGCGGGCGAACGGCAGGTCGAGGCCGTGCTCGGCGGCCAGGGCCAGGGCCAGGTCCAGGTCCTTCAGCCCCAGCTCCCGCGTGTGGGTGAAGATCGGGAACAGGCCGTCGTCGGCATCGAGCGGGGCGGTGGTGGTGCGCAGCATCGTCGATCCGGCGCCGCCGGTGACCTTGTCGGAGTGGCGGACCACGTCACCCAGCTTGGCCAGGTCCACCCCGGCGGCCTCGGCCAGGCGGGATGCCTCTCCCACGGCGGCCATGGTGG
>CALANQ010000233.1 GCA_937926025.1 uncultured Acidimicrobiales bacterium | reverse complement strand
GACGGTTGTCGTTGGAGAGCAACGGTCCGCGTCGAAAGTTCGGATCGCCCGCTGGACGGGCGGGGCGGGGCGGGGTGGGGGTGGGGGCGCTAGTCGGTGCGGCCGTTGAGCTCCATAGCTTGGGGGTCGACGACGTTCTCCTGCTGGACCCAGGACTTCTTGCGGAACCGGTAGATGAACTGGGCGGGGAGGGCCATGACCAGGACGCCGACCAGGAGCATCGCGGCGTAGGTGGCGGGGTTGGTGCTGCCGCCGAGCTGGGCGGGCGGGACGAAGGCGATGGCCATGGCGGACAGGGCGGCGCAGATGCCGACGATGACCAGCAGCAGCAGGGCCGGGGTGCGGAAGCCCCGGATGACGGTGGGCCGGGTCTTCCGGAGGCGGTAGGCGGCGATGAACATGATCACGTACATGCTCAGGTAGAGGATGACGGTCATCGCCTGCAGCACCCAGAACGCCGACGCCACGCTGGGGAGCAGCACGAACGCTAGCGACAGGGCGGTGACCACGCAGCCCTGGAGGATGAAGATGTTGGCCTGGGCGCCGGCGGCGTTCTGCCGCTGCAGCGCCGGAGGCAGCATGCCCTGGCGGCCCACGATGAACAGGCACCGGCTCGGCCCCGCCACCCAGGCGATGGCGGCGGCGAGGGCGCCGAACACCAGGAGCCCGGCGAGGAGCTGACCGAGCCAGGGGATGCCGAGGCCGTCGCCCAGGATGGTGAAGGCCTGGGCGGCACCGGCGTTGAGGTCGAGCGCGTGGTTGGGGACGATCACCGAGATGGCGATCGAGCCGAGGATGTACATGGTGACGATGAGCGGGGCGGCCATGGCGAGGCTGCGGGGGAACCGGCGGGGCTGGGCCATCTCCCGCACGTGCACGGCGTTGATCTCGAGGCCGGCGAAGGCGATGAAGTTGGAGACGATCAGCACGATGCTGGAGATGCCGGTGAACGGAGGGACCACGTCGTGCAGCTCCAGCGGGGTGGCGGACTCGTGGTCCGTGGCCAGCCACACGACGGTGAGCAGCATCAGCGAGGCCGCCGGGATGATGGTGCCGGCGATGAGACCGCTGCGGCCGATCTTGGCGGTGGCGCCCATGCCCCGCATGGCGATGAGCGTGGCGCCCCAGAACACGATGAGGATGACGGCGCCGGTGTAGAGGCCGTTGGACGCTAGGCCGGGCTTGCCGATGGCGAAGGCGAGCGAGGCGGCGGCGAACGACAGCAGCGACGGGTAGAGGGCGATGCTCTCCACGAACACCAGCCAGATGGCCTGGAAGCCGGCCCGCTCGCCGATGCCCTCCCGGACCCACACGAAGACACCGCCGTCCCAGGTGGTGCCGAGCTCGGAGGCGATGAGCGCGACCGGCGCCAGGAAGAACAGGGCGGGGAGCAGGTACAGGGTGACGGCGCCCAGCCCGTACTCGGCCGAGGCGGACAGCTGGGCGATGGACCCGGTGGCCGCCATGGCCATGAAGCCCATGGTCACCCACCCGAGCCGCGAGGGCGAGGTGCCCTCGACCTCCTCGCCCATCTCGGCCTGCTCCTCGGCCTCGAACGCTTCGAACGCGGCCTCGCCGCCGTCTCCGGTCTCTCCCTGGGGCACGCCGTCAGTTCTCATCGGCCACCCGCAGTCCCTCGATGTACTCGCGGACGTTGCCGAGCTGGTCGGGGCAGTACACCTCGATGACGGCCTCCGTGTAGATGACGGCGTCGGTGGTGACGTGGAGTCGCCGCAGGGCGAAGCGGGGGTGGGCCAGGAGGCCCTCGCGCTCCATGGCGGCGGGGTCCTCGGCGAGGGCGCACACCTTGCCGCCGTCGTCGCCGTAGAGGGAGACCGCGGTGTCGGTGTCGATGTCGAGGTCGTGGGGTGCGAGCTTGGCCTGGAGCTGCTCGGCCTTGGCTCGTTCGGCCTTGGTCCCCTCCTCGGAGCCGCAGCCACCCAGGAGGCCGACGGCGAGCGCGCCGGCGAGGGCGACGGCGGCGAGCCGTCGGATCGGTGGAGCGTCCCGCATCGTCCCCTCCTGGGTCCCGGTCGGCGCCGGCTAGATGGACTTCAGGCTGAAGGTGTGGAGGTTGGCCTTGAGCTCGTCGACCCAGCCCTCCCACTGCTCGTGCTCGCCGCGGATGCCGATGAGGCCCTCCTTGGCCTTCGACACGCCGAACCCCCAGGCCTCCTCGAACGAGACGTGGGGCGGCATGGTGAGCTCGCCGGGTGACACGACGGCGTCGATGATGAAGGGCCCGTCGTAGGCGATGGCGGCCTCGATGGCGGGCACCACGTCGGCGGCGTGCTCCACCCGGATGCCCTCGGCGCCGCACGCCCGGGCGTAGGCGGCGAAGTCGGGGTTCTGGAGCCCGGTGGCCTCGGGGTAGAGGGGCAGGCCGGCGACCTCGGTCTCCATCTTCACGAAGCCCAGCTCGCTGTTGTCGAACACGATGACCTTGACCGGCCAGCCGAAGCGCACGGCCGTGACGAAGTCCTGCATGGCCATGCCGAAGCCGCCGTCGCCGACCAGGGCCCACACCTGGCGGGACGGGTCGAGGGCCGAGGCGCCCATGGCGATGGGGAACCCGGCGCCGAGCGAACCGTGGTTGAACGAGCCGGCCATGCGGCGGCCGCCGGGGAGCCGGAGGTGGCGGGCGGCCCACACGGTGCACTCGCCGACGTCGACGGAGAAGAAGGCGTCGTCGGCGGCCCGGTCGTTGATGGCCTTGGCGAACAGCTGCGGGTGGAGCGGCTCGTCGGTCCGCCCGAGGTCGGCCTGCTCGTCCATGGCGTCGAGCCAGCGGTCCTTGACCTTGGTGAGGTGCTTGAGGAAGTGGGCTTCCTTGTGGTGCAGGAGCGTGTGCTCCTTGTGCGCCTTCACGAGCGGGGTGAGGGCGTCCACCGTGGCCTTGACGTCGCCGACGATGCCAGCGGTGACGGGTGCCCGACGGCCGATGTTCTCCACCTTGGTGTCGACCTGGACGATCTCGTATCCGGTCGTCTGCTTGCCGAAGTAGGGGAAGTTGGTGCCGAGCATGATCAGCACATCGCACTGCCAGATGGCGTGGTAGCCGGCCGGGTTGCCGATGAGGCCGGTGAGGCCGACGACGTTCGGGTCGCCGTAGTCGAAGATGTCCTTGGCGCGCAGCGTGTGGACGATCGGTGCGCCGAGCTTCTCCGCCAGGGCGAGCACCTCGTCGCGGGCGTCCCGGCAGCCGACCCCGCAGAACAGGGTGACCTTCTTGCCGTGGCCGATGACGTCGGCGGCCGCCTGGAGCTGGGCCGGTTCGGGGGCGACGGCGGGGGCGGTGTGCAGGAGCTTGTGGAGGAAGTGGCGGCCGGCGCTGGGGGCGCCGATGACGTCGACGGGCAGCTCGATGCGCACGACGCACTTCTCGACCAGCGCCTTCTGCACGGCGATCTCCGCGACGCGCGCCACCTGTTCGGGGGTGTTGACGATGGCCTGGTAGTCGCAGATGTCGTCGAACGCCTTGGTGAGGTCGACCTCCTGGAAGTACCCGGTGCCCTTCTCGTGGTGGGCGACCTGGCCGGTGATGGCGACGACGCCGGCGCCTTCGCGCTTGGCGTTGTAGAGGCCGTTGATGAGGTGCAGGGCGCCGGGTCCGACGGTGCCGGCGCACACCCCGATGCCGCCGGTGAGCTCGGCCTGGGCGTAGGCGGCGTAGGCGGCGTTCTCCTCGTGGCGGACGCCGTACCAGGTGAAGCGGTCGTCGGTCCGGATGGCGTCGAGCACCGGGTTGAGGGCGTCGCCGGTGACCCCGAAGATCTGGCTGGCGCCGGCGTCGGCCAGGATGTCGAGCAGGACCTGGGCGACGTTCTTGGTGCTGGACATTCAGGATCCTCCGAGCGGGGTGGTGGTGTCGTCGGCGAGGTTGGTGGGCCACTGGGCGATGCGCCCGGGGGCGGGACGGAACCGGTCGGTGGTGGTGTTGTCCCAGGCGAACTGGAAGCGGTTCGGGGCGGTGCCGTCGAGCAGCTGGCCGGGTTGGAACGGCCGGTGGATCTCGCCGAAGGTGCGGACCTCGTACTGGCTGACCCGGCGGATGACGTGGTCGTAGGTGAGCTGGTCGGTGTGGTCGAGGCCCATGGCGGCGATCATCTCGGCGAGGGCGTGGACGGTGTTGCGGTGGAACTGGTGGACCCGCTCCGCCTTGTCCGGCACCACGAGGGCCCGCTGGAGCTTGTTGTCTTGGGTGGCGACGCCGACCGGGCACTGGTTGGTGTGGCACCGCTGGGACTGGATGCAGCCGACGGCGAACATGAACGCCCGGGCGGAGTTGCAGTAGTCGGCACCCAGCGCCATGGACTGCGCCATCGCCGAGGCGGTGACCATCTTGCCGCTGGCCCCGACCTTCATCTTGTGGCGGACCCCGGCCCCCACGAGGATGTTCTGGACCGCCATGAGGCCCTCGACCAGGGGGAAGCCGAGCGAGTCGGAGAACTCCAGCGGGGCGGCGCCGGTGCCGCCCTCGGCGCCGTCGACCACGATGAAGTCGGGGTAGGTGTCGCTCTCGATCATCGCCTTGACGATGGCCATGAACTCGCGCGGGTCGCCGATGCAGAGCTTGAAGCCGACGGGCTTGCCGCCGGACAGCTCCCGCAGCTGGGCGATGAACGCCGTCATCTCGAGCGGGGTGGAGAAGGCCCGGTGGTAGGTGGGGGACATGACGTCCTTGCCGGGCGGCACGATGCGGGCTTCCGCGATCTCCTCGGTGACCTTGGCCCCGGGGAGGATGCCGCCGTGGCCGGGCTTGGCGCCCTGCGAGACCTTGATCTCGATCATCTTCACCTGCTCGTGCGCCGCGTTCTTGGCGAAGAGCTCCGGGGAGAAGGTGCCGTCCTCGTTGCGGCAGCCGAAGTACCCGGTGCCGATCTGCCAGACGAGGTCACCGCCGTTCTCCAGGTGGTACTTGGAGAGGCCGCCCTCGCCGGTGCAGTGGGCGAAGTGGCCGAGCTTGGCACCGGTGTTCATGGCCCGGACCGCCTGGCGGCCGAGGGCCCCGAAGCTCATGGCCGAGATGTTGAGCACGGACAGCGAGTAGGGCTGGGCGCACTGGTCGCCGCCGACGGTGATCCGCAGGTCCGCCACGGGGTCGGCGGCCATGGGGTGCGGGGCGCTGGGGTGGGCCATCCACGTGAAGCCGTTCTGGTACACGTCGAGCTCGGTGCCGAACGGCTTCTGGTCCGGCACCGCCTTGGCCCGCTCGTAGATGAGCGAGCGGGTGTCGCGGTTGAACGGGCGGCCGTCCTCGTCGTTCTCCACCAGGTACTGGTGCAGCTCGGGGCCGAGGTCCTCGATGATGAAGCGCATGTGCCCGAGGATCGGGAAGTTGCGCAGGATGCTGTGGCGGGGCTGCGTGTAGTCGTAGAGGCCGAGCAGCACCAGCGGCACGAACACGATCTCCAGCAGCAGGAACCACGGGCTGATCAACGCCAGCAGCAGGGTGGCCACGGCCCCCACGATGCAGGCCCAGAGGACCCCCGAACCGATCCGCTGGATCATCGCCCTCACTCCGTTCTGGCGCCCCCTGCACCCCGCGGTGCAGCACCGAGATGCGCCCGAACCTAGTCGGCACCGCCGGGGACGAGGTGAGGTATCGCTCACCGGAGGGCCGGTAGTGTCGGGTTCGCCACGGCGCGGGCCGGGCCGGAGGAGGGGTGCGCGGTGAAGCGATCGGTCGTCGTCGTCGGTGGTGGCTTCGCGGGCGTGGCCTGCGCGAAGGGCCTGGCGAAGCACGGGGTCGACGTGCACCTGATCGACCGCAACAACTACCACCAGTTCCAGCCGCTGCTGTACCAGGTGGCCACCGCTCAGCTCGGGGTGCCGGACATCGCCCGGCCGCTGCGGGACATCTTCACCAAGCACGGCACGGTCCGGGTGACCACCGGCGAGGTGGTCGCCATCGACCCCGACGCCAAGACGGTGACCCTCGCCGACGGCGGCACCATCGGCGGCGACGTGCTGGTGATCGCGGCGGGGGCGAAGGCCAACTTCTTCGGGACGCCCGGCGCCGACGAGCACGCCTACCCGCTCTACAGCGTGGATGACGCGGAGCGGCTGCGGTCCCGGATCCTCGGGATCATGGATGCCGTCGACCGCGACCAGAAGTACCTGGAGCACGGGGCGTTCAACTTCGTGATCGTCGGTGCGGGGCCCACCGGCGTGGAGACGTCCGGTGCCCTGTCGGAGATGGTGAAGGACGTGCTGCCGCACTTCTACCCGGAGCTGCCGACGCTCCTGGTCAACGTGATCGTGGTCGATCACGCGCCCCACGTGCTGAACGGCTTCTCCGAGAAGTCGCAGGCGTTCGCCACCAAGGCGCTGGAGAAGGACGGTGTGGAGTTCCGGTTCGGCACCGGGGTGAAGGAGGTGCACGCCGGCAAGGTGGTGCTCTCCGACGAGAGCGAGATCATCACCCACCTCGTGATCTGGGCGGGCGGCCTCCAGGCGTCGACGGTGGTGGGCGAGAGCGGGCTGCCCACGGGTCGTGGCGGCCGGGTCGACGTGGAGCCGGACCTCACCGCGCCGGGCTTCCCGGACGTGTTCGTGATCGGCGACGCCGCCAACATCACCGACCAGCACGGCAAGCCGCTGCCGCAGCTGGGCTCGGTGGCGCAGCAGGCCGGGGCGTGGGCGGCGCACAACGTCATCGCCAACATGTCGGGCAACCCGACGAAGCCCTTCGAGTACCACGACAAGGGGATCATGGCGATGGTCGGCCGCAACGCCGCCGTGGCCGAGCTGGGCACCGACCGCCACGAGATCACGGGCCCGCTGGCCTTCGCCGCCTGGCTGGGGGTCCACGCCTCGCTGCTGTCGGGCGTGCGGGAGAAGGTGGGGGCGCTCGCCTCCTGGAGCCAGGACTACGTGAGCAAGAAGCGGCCCACCGCGCTGGTCGACCATCCGGAGGACTACCGGATCGACTGGGACGACGAGGGTTGAACGCGCTGGTCGCGGCGTCGCCGTGGGTCGTCCTGGCGATCTGCGTCGCGGTCTGCGCCGTGCTCGCGAGCGGGTTCCGGTGGGTCCTGCGCCGATTCTT
>CALANQ010000232.1 GCA_937926025.1 uncultured Acidimicrobiales bacterium | reverse complement strand
GGGTGGAAGCCGAGGCAGCCCATGTTGACGGCCCACAGCAGGTGGGCGAGATCGGCGATGACGAGGGCGTTGGACGGCGTGCCGTTGGGCGTGAGCACCTCGGTCTGCTCCAGCCACTCGGGCGCTCCGGCTGCGACCCGCTTCTGGAAGAACGACTTGCCGCCGGCCCCGTTGGGGTACCGCTCCATGAGCGTGGGGCGCCCGCCGAGGGCGGCGAGGACCGGCTCCTCGAGCGACTGGTAGTACCGGACCAGGTCCAGCTTGGTCTCGCCCCGGGTGGAGAAGAACACCTTGTCGGGGCTGGTGATGCGGACCTCTCGCCCGCTCGCCTCGATGAGCAGCTCCTCCTTGGCCATGGCGGTGACGGTACCGCTGCAAACCAGGTGACGGGGGGTGGGGCGCGGTCGTACGGTCGCCGCATGGGCAGCCCCGACGCCCCCGACGCGCAGGCCTGGTTCGACCGCTGGGTCGACACCTACGACGCGGATCGCCGGGTGCTCATCCCGTGCTTCGACGCGTTCTACGGCACCGCGGCCGAGGTGGCGGGCCTCGGGCGGTCCGGTCCGGTCCGGGTGCTGGACCTCGGTGCCGGCACCGGGCTGCTGTCGTCGGTGCTGGCCGGTTCGCTGCCGGAGGCGGACTTCGTGCTGCTCGACGAGGCGCCCGCCATGCTCGATCGGGCGGCCGAGCGGCTGGCCCCGCTCGGCGACCGGGTGTCCACCGTCGTGGCCGATCTCCGCGATCCGCTGCCCGACGGTCCGTTCGACGTGGTGGCGTCGGCGTTGGCCATCCACCACCTCGATGATGCCGGCAAGGCCGACCTGTACGCCCGGGCCGCTGCCGTGCTCGCTCCCGGCGGTGTCCTCATCAACGCGGAGCAGGTGGCCGGCCCGACGCCGCGCCTCGATGCCGAGTTCAAGGCCCGGTGGCGCGAGCACTGCCGGGCGCTCGGCGCCACCGATGACACGCTGGCCGCCGCCGACGCCCGCATGGCCATCGACCTGCCGACGTCGGTCCCCGACCAGCTCGCCATGCTGGACGCCGCCGGCCTGGTCGACGTCGGCTGCCTCTTCCAGTCCTGGCGCTTCGCCGTCATCGCCGGCTGGAAGCCCGCCTGACCCACAGGTCGGGTCGGTGGCGGTCGAACCGCCTCGGTTGGGGTGGTCCAGGGGTCCTCGAACTTTCGATGCGAACCGTTGCTGTGCAACGACAACCGTCGATAGTTCGGGCGGGGCGGTCCGGGCGATCTCGAACTTTCGATGCGAACCGTTGCTGTGCAACGACAACCGTCGAAAGTTCGGGCGGGGCGGTCCGGGGTCCGAGCGCCCGGTGGCGAGGTCAGCAGCGGCGGTGCTTGGCCTGGAACATGGCCTCGTCGGCTGATCGGAGCAGCGAGGCGGTGGTGTCGCCGAGGGCGGCGGTGGCGCCGCCGGCGCTGACGGTGACGGCGATGAGGGTGCCGTCGGGCGCGTGGAGCTCGATGGGCGCGGTGGTGGACTCGCCGATGCGCTGGACGAACGGGAGCAGGCTGCGGCCGTCGAGGCCCGGGCACACGATGACGAACTCGTCGCCGCTCATCCGGCCGACCACGTCGTCGGGGCGGACCAGCTGGCGGAGCCGGTCCGCCACGGCGATGAGCGCGGCGTCGCCCGCCTCGTGGCCGTGGGCGTCGTTGATGCCCTTGAGGTCGTCGAGGTCCACGTAGACCACCGAGAGGACGGTGGCCTCGTCCAGCAGGAGGCCGGTGATGGTGTCGAGCACCTTGGTCCGGTTGGCCAGGCCGGTGAGCGGGTCCCGGGTGGCGAGGCGCACCAGCTCGGGCTCGGACGTGTGGTCGGCGAGGACGACGGTGACCAGCTTGGTGCCGGGGTTGGCGCCGCGGGCGTGGAACTCCGCCTCGATCACCCGGCTGCCGAACCGGGTCCGGGTGGTGGCCACCACGGTGCGGGCCCCGGGAGCGCGGAGGAGCGCGGCGTACACCGCCCGCACCACGGGCTGGTCGGCGTCGACCACCAGGTCGGCGACGGGGAGCCCCTTCAGGTCGCTGCGGTGGCTGGCCAGCAGCGCGGCCGCCGCCTCGCTGGCCACGCTGATCCGGCCGCCGGGACCGAGGGCGAGGTAGGCCGTGGGCAGGTCCTGGGCGACGGCGGACAGCTCGGCCTCCAGCTCGGGCTCGACGTGGTCGATGGTGGGCGACACCACCCGGAGGACCACGACCAGGCCCTGGAGGGCGGGGTCGCCGAAGCGGTTGTGGGCGCGGAGGACGCAGCGGTGCCAGGTGCCGTCGATGTGGCGCAGGCGGATGAGCGCCTCGCCGGACCACCCGTCGCTGGACTCCCGGGCGTCGGCCCCGATGAGCAGGCCTCGGGGGATGTCGTCGGGGTGGACGTGGTCGAACAGGTTGGCGCCGGACTCGAGGCGGAACCCGAGGAGCCCGCCGGGCGGTGACAGCCGGGCTTTGAGGAAGCCCTCGCGGTCGAAGAGGTAGACGGCCTCGGTGAGGTACGGCAGCAGGCTGGTGAGGTGCTCGGGGCCCACCAGGCCGCGGTCTGCCGCCACGTGGGCGTCCCCCTCGGCTGCCGCGTCGTGGTCCATCGCAGAGGCCTCCTCCCTCACGCGATGCGGTAAGTCTGACACGCTCCGCGCTCGTTTTGTGGCGCGATCCTGGCGATAGGTCAGATGGCCCAGTCCTCCAGCACGGCCTCGATCGTGGCCGCCCCGACCTGCCCGAAGCCCGGGGTGGAGGCCGAGTTCGCCAGGTAGGCCAGCCCCAAGGTGAGCGCCCAGCCGCGGCCCCGGTCCCACGTCCCGTCGTCGACCCCGGTGGCGGCCCGGAGAACGGGACGCGACGCCGGCGGCAGCAGCATCCAGGCGATGGCCAGATCGGTCGCCGGGTCGCCGGCGGTGATGTCGCCGAAGTCGATCACGGCGTGCAGACGGCCGTGGTCGACCACGAGGTTGTGCGGGTGGAGGTCGCCGTGCAGCCACAGCGGCGGGCCGGTCCAGCGGGGCAGCGCCACGTGCTCCGCCCAGCACGCCCGGACCCGGTCGCCGTCGACGTGGTCGGGCAGCTGAGCGATCCAGCCCCGGGTGCGCTCGTCCCGATGGGCCAGCGGGATGCCGCGGTACGGGTTGGGCGGGGCGTCGGGCGGTGCCGGCCGGTGGAGCGCCACCAGGAATCGGCCGAGGAGCGCCGCGGTCGCATCGAGGTCGTCGGGCGCCGCCGTCAGCGCCGATGCGCCCGGGAACCACGGCACCACCGACCACGCCCACGGGAACCGGGCCGACGGCCGCCCGACCCGCACCGGGGCCGGGATGGCCAGCGGGAGGAGCGGGGCCAGCTCCGGCAGCCACCGCTGCTCGTGGAGGACCAGCGGGGCGGCGAGCGAGCGGCGGGGCAGCCGCACCAGCAGGTCGTCGCCCAGGCGGACCATCACGTTGTCCCAGCCGGCGTCGAGCAGGGCGAGGGGACGATCGGCCAGGTCCGGGTGCTGCTCGGCCAGCAGCGAGCGGACCAGCTCCGGCGTGACGTCCACCTCTGCCGCGGGCTTCTCGACGGGACCGGTCACCGGACCAGTGTGCCGCGGTGCCGGGACCGGGGCACGGGCCGCGGACCCTACGCTCGGACCGTGCTGCGCCGACGACCCGCCCGCCCCGAACGGCCTCGGGTGGTGGCGGCGTCGGACTGCGAGCACTGCCGTCCCGGGCTGATCAGCCAGCCAGCCAACACCGTGTCGAGCCTGGCCTACGTGGCGGCCGGGGCCGATCTGCTGCGCCGCCCCGAGCCGGATCGGGCGTTCGCCTGGGCCGTCATCGCCGTGGGCCTCGGGTCGGTGGCGTACCACGGCCCCGGCGGCACCCTCGGGAAGTGGGCGCACGACGGCTCGCTCATCGCCATGCTCGGGCTGCTCGCCCTCACCGACGTGACCACGGCCGACGGCCGGCCCCTGCCCGACGGCGCCGTGGCGGGCGTCGTGGCCACCGCCGCCGTCACCGCCCACCCGCGGACCACGGACTACGCCCAGGTCGGGGTGGGCGCGCTGGCCATCGTGGCCGAGGCCCGTCGCCACGTCCGGGGCGCCAGCGTCCGAGAGGCCGCCATCGGCGGACCGCTCATGGCCGCCGGTCTGCTGCTGCACGTCTTCGGCCGCACCGGCGAGCGGTGGTGCCGACCGGGCTCGCTGCTCCAGCCCCACGCCGCCTGGCACACGCTGTCCGCCGCCGCCCTCTGGACCCGTCGCCGGTTCTGACCTCGGCCGCCGCGGATGGTCGGGGCCGCATGGTGCGATCAGGCCGGTGTCGGTGCCTGGTGCCGGAACCCCCACCGCCGTCCCTGCTGGCTGGTGTAGATGGTGCTGGTGCCCGAGGAGAGGTACGACGTGGCGCAGGCGATGGCGAACAGCACACCCAGCGTCGGGTGCCAGCCGAACAGCTCCAGCCCGAGGAGCGTGCTGGCGATGGGCGTGTTGCTGGCACCGGCGAACACGGCGGCCAGGCCCAGCCCGGCCAGCAGCGCGATGGGTGCGTGGAGCACGTGGCCCATGGTCACGCCGAGGGTGGCGCCGACGACGAACAGCGGGGTGACCTCGCCGCCGTAGAACCCGCTCCCGAGCGTCAGCGCGGTGAAGGCCGTCTTGTAGGCGAACGCGCCGAGGGCCACGCCGGCTCCTCCGGCCAGGGACAGCCCGATGAGCGGCAGCGACAGGCCGTTGTAGGCCCGGGTGCCGACCAGTTCGGTGGCCACGATGACCAGCACGCCGCCCAGCACCGGACGCAGCGGCGGCCAGGCGACCAGCCGGGCCGTCACGGCCTTCACCCGGTGCAGCGCCTCGGCGAACACCAGCGACACGGCACCGAACGCCAGCCCGGCCACCACCACCTTCGCCACCAGGACCGCATCGAGGTGGACGGCGCCCAGGTCGGGCAGCGCGGTGTGGTGCACGCCCAGCAGCAGGACCACCCGGTCGGCCACCACGCAGGCGATCGTCGCCGGCACCAGCGCCAGCCGTCGGGTCTGGCCGAGGGGCTGCACCTCCAGCGCGAACGCGATCCCCGCCACCGGCACGCCGAACACGCCGGCGAAGCCGGCTCCGATGGCCGCCACCAGCACCAGGCGCCGTTCCAGGCCGGTGATGCCCAGCCGGCGGGCCAGGCCGTCGGCCACCGCCCCCGACATCTGCACCCCGGTGCCCTCCCGCCCGGCCGACCCGCCGAACAGGTGCGTGGCCACGGTGCCGATCAGCACCAGCACCGCCATGCGCCGGGGGATCCACGACTGGGGCTCGTGGATC
>CALANQ010000231.1 GCA_937926025.1 uncultured Acidimicrobiales bacterium | reverse complement strand
GGGGTGGGGGGGCCGCCGCCGTGGGGCGCGCGACGTGACGATCGGCGCGGTGCTCGGCCTCGGGCTCGGGGCCGCTGCGCTCGCGGTGGCGGACCGGCTGCCGCTGGACCGCCTGATCGTGGCGCCCTACTCGCTGCGGTGGGTGGTGACCGCCGGGTTGATCCCCTGGCTGGCGGCGGCGCTGGCGATCCTGCGCTTCGACCTCCTCCGGCGCTGGGTGCCGAGCCGCGGCCTGCACCCGGCATTCGCGATCGGTGCGGTCGTCGTGGTGGCCATCAGCGCGGTGACGGTGTCCCGCACCGACGACGCCGCCTGGATGTCCGAGCCGGCGAGGGAGGCGGGCGCGGACCTCGTCGCCGCCACCAAGCCCGGGGACCGGATCCGCCTCGCGGACTCGGGCCGCTACGAGATCGTGATGACACCTGCGCTGGCGTGGAGCCTGCGGGAGCACGGCCGCACCCCCGTGATGATCCGCAACTTCCGGGTGGGCACCGGCGAGCGCTACGCCAAGGACGGCAGCCGCTGCGACGGCGTGGTGTCGATCCGGTCGTCCACCGAAGATCCCCCGGAGGGGGCCGAGGAGATCTCGCGGGTCACCTACGACCAGCCCGGAGCTCCCCAGGAGCTGGTGGTGTTCCTGGCCGAGGACGACTCCGCCGACGGCCTCTGCTGACGGCCTCTGCTGACGGCCTCTGCTGAGCGGATGGGTCAACGGGGCGGATCGCCGAGCTCGGCGGCGATCCGGTGGCCGCTGCGCACGGCGGACTCCATGTACCCGGCCAGCGTCTCGGTGTGCTCGCCGGCGAAGCGGATGCGGCCGGTCCCGGACCGGATGACGGGCCAGAACGCCGCCATCTGGCCGGGGTGGGGGACCGCGTAGCCGCCGCCGGTGTAGCGCTCGTCGGCCCAGGCGATGGTGGCCTGGTGGCCGGCCTCGAGCCCCTCGAGCTGGGGATAGGTGGCGGCGAACTGGTCGGCGACGGCGGTGATGCGCTCGCGGTCGGCCTGTGCTTCGGCGGCCACCGCCCCGTCGCCGGTGAGGAACGCGGTGAGCAGGCCCGGTCCGTCGGGGTCGCCGTAGGAGTCGGTGGGGGACCACGCGATGCCGAACGGCTGGTCGGTGACGGTGAACCCGGAGGTGGCCCCCGTGGGGTCGTCGCCCCAGGCCCGCTCCCGGTACTGGATGGTCACCTTGGCGGCGTGGCCCAGGTCCAGGCCGTCGATCGCCGCCGCCACCTCCGTGGGGAGCGCCGGCTCGAACGCCACCGCCCGCAGCGGCGAGAACGGGCAGGCCAGGACCAGCCAGGCACCCTCGTAGCTGGCCCCTCCCGCGATCACCCGCACCCCGGCGTCGTCGTGGACGACGCGCGTGACCGGCGCCGAGAGGACGACGACGTCGCCCAGCTCGTCGGCCATCGCCCGGGGGAGCCGATCGTTCCCGCCAGCGACCCGCATGGCCTCCACGTCCTCGTCGGCGATGTCCTCGCCCACGGCCCACTGCTGGGCCACGAAGAGCAGCGAGACGTCCTCGGCCTCGGCGTTGAACTCGCCCCGGTTGTCCGAGTCGACGAGGAACCGGGCCTCGGGCACCAGCCCCAGCTCGTCGACGAACCCGGCCAGCGACCGGGCGTCGAGGGCCGCGGCCGAGGGGTGGGCTTCGGGGTGCGCTGGGTCGATGTCGGGGGCCAGCTCGTCGAGGGCGGCGTAGTACCGCTCGTAGTCCGCCCCGACCCGCCCGCTGCGGCCGGCGACGAAGGTGGCCGTCCGCTCCCGGCGCCCCTGCCAGGAGGTGAGCCCGTCGAGGATCTTGGCGGCCGGACGGTCCTCGGTCGCCAAGCCGAAGCGGTCGAGCAGCGCCAGCAGGTCGCGGTGGTCGGCGTCGATGGACTCGCCCCCGGCCTCGGCGTGCAGCTCGCCGGAGAACGCCTCGCCTCGGATGGTGTGCACCCGTCCGCCCACCCGGTCCCTCGCCTCGAGCACCACGACCTCCCAGCCGGCCTCCACCAGGTCGAGCGCCGCGGTCAGCCCGGCGAGGCCGGCACCCACCACCAGGACGCGCCCGGCGCGCTCGTCGTCGGACCCGGACGGCGGACCGGAGCTCCGATCGTCCGAGGTGCACCCGCCGACGGTCGCCACCGCGGCCGCCCCCAGCGCCGTTGCGAGGGCCCGACGGCGGGCGAGGTCGGGGGTACGCACGCGGGAACTCTACGGCGCCGGGCGTCCGCCGGGTCGCACAGGTTGGGACCGGAACGGGACCGGATCCCGGTGACGCGGCCGGCGGCGCTGGGGAGACTCGGGGTGCTCCCCACCGCCCGGAGGATCGATGCCCGCCCACCCCATCCGCCTCGCCGCCCTCGCCGGCGCCCTCGTCGGCTGCCTGACGATCGGCCTGGCGCCGGTCCCCGCCGGGGCGGCGACCGACTGCGATCACGACTGGCTGCCCGAGCCTCCGAGCAACGACAACCGGGCCAGCAGCACCAAGTACCTGAACGGCGCGCTGTTCAGCACGAACGGCATCAACTGCTGGGCCACGAAGGAGGCGGGCGAACCCGCCCACGCCGGCCAGGCGGCGGCCAAGTCGGTCTGGATCGACTTCAAGACGCTCCAGGGCTACACCGCCCGCATCGACATCTACACCGCCGGCAGCGACTTCGACCCCCGCCTGGCCGTCTACGAGGCCGACTCGGGTGCGCTGGCCGGCCAGAACGACGACGTGTCGAGCGCCAACCGCACGAGCAAGGTGTCGTTCCTGCGTGCGCCCACCGGGTCGACCACGCGCATCAACTACAAGGTGGCCATCGACGGGTACACCGATGGCTCCGGCGACACCGCCGACGGTCGGTACATCATCGGGTGGAAGCAGCCGCTCGTGGCGTTCACCTCCACCACCCACCTGACCCGGTCGATCGCCGATGTGTACCTCGGGCGCACGCCGACGTCGGCGGAGTACTCCCAGACCGTCACCGACTACCAGGACGGTCACAACCACCAGCCCGGCTGGATCGCCTCGGACCTGGCCGGTCCCGGCATCGAGGCGGCCATGCCGGTGGCCCGGCTGTACACCGCGGTGTTCAACCGACTGCCCGACCCCAGCGGTCTCGCCTACTGGATCAAGAAGCGCAAGGCGGGAGCCACCCTCAACACCATCGCCGCCAACATGACGGCGTCGAACGAGTTCAAGAACACCTACGGCAACCTGAACAACGGCCAGTTCGTGGACCTCGTGTACCAGAACGTGCTGAAGCGGAGCCCGGACCCGAGCGGTCGGGCCTACTGGGTGAAGAAGCTCGACGGCGGCTTCAAGCGCTCGGCGATGATGGCCCAGTTCTCCGAGAGCAACGAGTACGTCACGAAGTCCCAGGACATCACCGCGGCGGCCATCATCTGGCGGCTCGGCCACGGCTCGAAGACCGACGCCCAGCTCCGGTCGATGGTCCAGACCTACTGGTACACGGTCGACTGGTTCGGCTTCCTGTTGGAGGACGCGTCGTTCCAGGCCTACGTGGCCGGTCGGTGACCGTCGGCCCGGGTCGAGCGGGCCTCAGGCCCGGGTGACCCGGAAGGTGACCTCGACGCCGTCGAGCAGGCAACCGCTGTTCTGCGGGTCGTCGACGTAGGTCACCGACGTGGCCAGCACGCTGTCGGCCAGGTGCTGCTGGTTGGCCTCGACCATGGTGCGCTGCTCAGCGGGCAGCTGGAGGGCGAGGGCGACGCGGTCCGTCACGTCGAACCCGGCCTCCTTGCGGGCCGACTGCACCGCCCGGACCAGGTCCCGCGTGATGCCTTCGGCCTGCAGCTCGGGGGTCACGTTGGTGTCCAGCGCGACCACCAGGCCGGTGTCGATGGTGCGGCCCTCGGGGTCGACGTAGCGCACGGGGGCTGCCGCCACCTCCTCGGCGGTCTGGAGGACCAGCTCGTACTCGCCGTCCTCCAGCGGGTGCCCGCCGACCACCACCGAGCCGTCGTCGGCCCGGGACCAGTCGCCGGCCTTGGCCGCCTTGATGACCTCCTGGACCTGCTTGCCCAGGCGGGGGCCCAGCACCCGCGGGTTGGGCCGCACGACCTCGGTGCCGTAGGCGGTGCGGTCGTCGGAGACCTCGACGGCCTTCACGTTGAGCTCGTTGGCGATGAGGTGGGCGAACGGCTCCAGCGCCGCCGCCCGCTCGCCGGCGACGGCCAGCGACGGCAGCGGCAGGCGGCTGCGGAGCTTGCGCTCCTCCCGCAGGCCCAAGGCGGTGGAGCACACGGCTCGCACCTCGTCCATCGCCCGCACCAGCTCGGGGTCGGCGGGCAGCGAGGCCGCCCACTGCCCGTCCGTGAGGGGGGCCGAGCGCTCGCCGGTGGGGGCGGGGGGGATCTCCTCGGCCAGCGTCGGGGGGAGCGGGGGCACCACCTTCGACAGGGTGACCAGCACCGTGTAGAGGGTGTCGAACGCATCGGCCTTGTCGGTGGCGGTGGCGTCGCCGTCGGCGGCCACGGCGCCGGGGGCCCAGAAGCGCTCCCGGCTGGAGCGGATGTACCAGTTGTTGAGCGCGTCGAGGTACGCGGTGATCTGGTTGCTGGCGCCGGCGATGTCGTAGGCGTCCATGGCGTCGGTGACCGCCTCCACCAGGGTGCGGGTCTTGGCCAGGAGGTAGCGGTCGAGCTCGCCGGTGGCATCGGTCCGGAACTGCGCCCGGTAGCCGTCGGCGTTGGCGTACAGCGTGAAGAAGTGGAAGGCGTTCCAGATCGGGTTGAGGACGAGGCGCACCATGTCGGTGATGCCCGATCCGTCCTCGGCGATCTTGAGGTCGCCGCCGCGCAGGATGGGCGACGACATCAGGTACCAGCGCAGCGCGTCGGACCCGATCTCCTCCATGACCTCTTCGGGGTCGGGGTAGTTGCGCAGCTTCTTGGAGAGCTTGCGGCCCTCGGCGTCGAGCACCACGCCGTGGCAGTTCACGTTGGTGAACGCCGGCCGGTCGAACAGCGCCACCGACAGGACGTGCAGCGTGTAGAACCAGCCGCGCGTCTGGGCGATGTACTCGACGATGTAGTCCGCCGGCGCGTGGCTGTCGAACCACTCCTTGTTCTCGAACGGGTAGTGCACCTGGGCGTAGGGCATGGACCCGGAGTCGAACCAGCAGTCCAAGACCTCGGGCACCCGGCGCATCGTGGACTTCCCGGTGGGATCGTCGGGGTTGGGCCGCGTCAGCTCGTCGACGAACGGTCGGTGCAGGTCCGTCGGGCGCACGCCGAAGTCGGCCTCGATCTCGTCGAGGCTGCCGTAGACATCCGTGCGCGGGTAGGCGGGGTCGTCGCTCTGCCAGATCGGGATCGGCGAGCCCCAGAAGCGGTTGCGGCTAATGGACCAGTCGTGGGCGCCGGCCAGCCACTTGCCGAACGCGCCGTCGCGCACGTGCGAGGGGATCCAGTTGATCTCCTGGTTGTGGGCCAGGAGGCGGTCCGTGAGGTCGCTGACCCGCACGTACCAGGACGACATCGCCCGGTAGATGATGGGCGTGTCGGTGCGCCAGCAGTGCGGGTAGTTGTGGTCGTAGGTCTCGTGGCGGAGCACCCGCCCGTCGGCCTTGAGGTGGCGGATGATGTCCGGGTTCGCCTCGAACACGTTGACGCCGGCCCAGTCGGGCACGTCGGCGGTGAACTGGCCCTTCTCGTCGACCGGGACCACCAGCGCGATGCCGGCCTC
>CALANQ010000230.1 GCA_937926025.1 uncultured Acidimicrobiales bacterium | reverse complement strand
CGAGGGCGACGCGCCCGAGGCCGACGGTGGTGCTGACGCCAAGGACGACCGCACCGACGGCGGCGGCGAGTCCGGCCGCCGCGGTGGCGGGCGCAACCAGGGCGGCGAGCCGTCCGGCCGCAACCAGGGCGACCAGCAGGGCCGCAACCAGGGCGGAGACCAGGGTCGCAACCAGAACCAGGGCGGCAACCAGAACCAGGGCGGCCAGAACCAGGGCGGCGACGACGCCAACGAGCCCAACGGCAACCAGCGGGACCCGAACGAGCAGCAGGACGGCGAGGCCGAGTCCGGCAACCGCCGTCGGCGCCGTCGCGGCCGCGACCGCGACCGCCGCCCCGATGATGACGGCGCCCCGATCGAGCCCATCGAGGTCGAGGGCATGGTGGACCTGCGCGACGAGGGCTACGGCTTCCTCCGCCTGCACGGCTACCTGCCGTCGCGCGACGACGCCTACATCTCGGTGAAGCAGACCCGGCAGTTCGGCCTCCGCACCGGTGACACCGTGCGGGGCAAGAGCCGTCCGCCTGCCCGCAACGAGAAGAACCCGGCCCTGCTGCAGGTGGACTCGGTGAACGGGTACGAGGCCCACAACCAGCCGCCGCGCCCTCGCTTCGACGAGCTGATCGTGCTCTTCCCGCAGGAGCGCCTGACGCTGGAGCTGGCCGACGATCCGTCCAACGCCACCGCCCGCGCCATCGACCTGCTGGCGCCCATCGGCAAGGGCACCCGGGGTCTGATCGCCTCGCCGCCGAAGGCCGGCAAGACCAGCACCATCAAGCAGATCGTGCGGTCGATCGAGGTCAACCACCCCGATGTCGAGCTGTTCGTCGTGCTCATCGACGAGCGCCCGGAGGAGATCACCGAGATGAAGCGGTGGCTCCTGCGGGGCAGCGTCGCCTCTTCCGCCGTGGACCGCCCGGCCGACGAGCACACGGCGGTCGCCGAGCTCGTGGTCGAGAAGGCCAAGCGCCGGGTCGAGGCGGGCAGCGACGTGGTCATCGTCCTCGACGGGCTCACCCGCCTGGCCCGGGCCTACGACCTGGTCGCCCCGGCGGGCGGCCGCCTGCTGGCCGGTGGCCTCGACGCCAGCGCCGTCTTCCCCACCAAGCAGCTGTTCGGCGCCGCCCGCAACGCGGAGGAGGGCGGATCGCTCACGATCCTGGCCACCGCGGTGGTCGGCACGGGCAGCGCCACCGATCAGGCGATCTTCGACTCGTTCTCCGGTTCCGAGAACCAGGAGATCAAGCTCGACCGCACCCTCGCCGACCGGCGCCTGTTCCCGGCCATCGACATCGAGGCCTCGTCCACCCGCCACGACGACCTCCTGGTCGACAAGGCCCAGCTCGCCTCGGTCGCGGCGCTGCGCCAGCTGTTGAGCGCCCGCATCGCCGAGTCCGGTCCGGCGGCGGGCCTCGAGCTGCTGCTCGAGCGCCTCGCCGCATCCAAGTCCAACGCCGACCTGCTGGCCAAGGTCGCCAAGGGCTGACCCGTCCGAACGCCTTCCCAGGTCAGGGATCTGGGGAATACGCCGTGGTTGTTCCATTTGGAAGCCACCACGAGAACCGCCACACTGGAGACATCATGAAGGCCGACATCCATCCCGACTACGTGGTCACCCACGTCAAGTGCTCCTGCGGGAACACGTTCACCACGCACTCCACCCAGGCGGAGATCTCCGTCGAGCTCTGCAACGAGTGCCACCCCTTCTACACGGGCAAGCAGAAGCTGGTCGACACCGGCGGTCGCATCGACCGCTTCGAGCGCCGCTACGGCCGTCGGAGCCCCGGTGGCGCCGACGCTGCGCCGGCCGCTGACGCCGACGCCAACTAGCTCACCGAACACGTGCCGGTTCCGCCAGGTCTCCTGGCGGAATCGTCGCGTCCGGACCCAGGTGCCCCGATGACCGACACGCCCGATCCCGAACGCGACCGGCGGGCCTCGCTGCAGGCCGCCAAGCTCGGCGCGCTGGTGCGCGCCCACTGGTCCGATCGGGCGGACGGGGCCGAGGCCGGCTCGTTCCCCGGCGGCGCCACCCTGGCATCGGCGGACGCCGCCGTGCTCTGGATCCTGCTCGACGCCCAGGAGGGTGCGGTCCGCCGCCTGGGCGCGGCCCTGGCGCTGGCCGCCCGGCGGGGGACCGGCGAGCTGCACCTGCTGGTCGAGGACGGGGACGACGCGGCCGTGCTGGCCCGTCGGGCCGCGCTGTTCGCCCCCGCCCCGTCGGTCTGGGCCGTGGCCGGTGCCCAGGTCGCGCCGGCCGCCCCGGCCCCTCCCGCCTTGGACCCGGCGCCTGCGCCCGAGGCCGAGCTCTTCCGGCCGGTGCTGGCGGCCGCCGGGCTGGAGACCCTGGTCGAGGGCGGTTCGCTGCTGGGCGAGGTGCTCGGCCTCGAGGTGGCCCGCGTGGTGCCGGGCGACGACGGCACCGCCCACGTCCAGGCCGGGGTCGGCCGCTTCGACCGGGAGGTCGGGGCGATGATGTTCGCCGAGCTGTCCGAGACCGACGTCCGGCGGCCGGGCACACCCCGCCACCCGCTGAACCAACTGGTCCCGGAGCGGTGGCTTCGGTCGGTGCTGGTGGCCCGCCCCGATCTGGTCGGCGCCGCCGAGCTCCGCCCCGTGGGTTCCGCGGTGCCCCGGGCCAACCTCAAGGAGTCCGGCGTCGCCACGGCGGTGGGCGTCGACACTCACGGCCGGGCGGTGGTGGTCACGTGCTCCACCGGTGTCGACCTGGACCTGGTGCCCAGCGCCGCCGACGACCGCCTCGCCCACGCTCCGGGTGCTCGCCTCGTGGTGGCCGTCCCGGCCCGCGACGCCCTGCCGGTCACCACGGACCTGGCCCGCCACCTCGTCGATCCGGCGGAGGTCGTCGCCGTGGGCGACGATTGGCAGATGGCCACCGTCGACGGAGCGCCCTGATGCTGGAGCGGCTCGAAGGGCTCGAGCGCGAGTTCACCGACGTCGAGGCCCGCCTCGCCGACCCGGATGTGTTCGCCGATCAGGACAAGTACCGGGAGCTGGCCAAGCGCCACCACGAGCTGGCCGCCATCGTCAGCCGCAGCAAGGAGCTGCGCCAGCGCGCCGAGGACGCGGCCACCGCCCGCGAGATGCTCACCGAGCTGTCCGGCGACGACCGCGAGCTGATGCGGGAGGAGGCCGCCGAGGCCGACGCCGACGTCGAGCGGCTCACCGACGAGCTGCAGGTGCTGCTGCTCCCCAAGGACCCCAACGACGGGCGCAACGTCATCGTCGAGATCCGCGGGGCCGAGGGGGGCGAGGAGGCCAACCTCTTCGCCCGCGACCTCTTCGAGATGTACCAGGGCTTCGCCCAGCGCCAGGGCTGGAAGCTCGAGGTGCTCAACGCCGAGCCGTCGGACATGGGCGGGTACAACGAGGTCACCTTCGTGCTCTCCGGGGAGAACGCCTGGACCCGCATGAAGTTCGAGGGCGGGCCGCACCGCGTCCAGCGGGTGCCGGTCACGGAGTCCCAGGGCCGCATCCACACGTCGTCGGCCACCGTCACGGTGCTGCCCGAGGCTGCCGAGGTCGAGGTCGACATCGACCCCAACGACCTCCAGGTCGACTACTACCGGTCGTCGGGTCCCGGCGGTCAGTCGGTCAACACGACCGACTCGGCGGTGCGCCTCACCCACAAGCCCACCGGCGTCACCGTGTCCATGCAGGACCAGAAGAGCCAGCTGCAGAACAAGGCCAAGGCCATGGTGGTGCTCCAGTCCCGGCTGCTGAAGCTGGAGCAGGACCGCCAGCGCGACGAGCAGTCCGAGGCCCGCAAGGACCAGACCGGCAGCGGCGGCCGGTCCGAGAAGATCCGGACCTACAACTTCAAGGAGAACCGGGTCTCCGAGCACCGCATCGGCCTCACCACCTACAAGCTCGACAAGGTCCTGGCCGGCGAGCTCGACGAGATCAGCGACGCGCTGGTCCAGGACGAGCAGGCCCGTCGCCTCACCGAGGACGCCTGACGGTGCCCGCCGCCGACGGCACGGTCTCCTGGCGCGAGCTCCTGGCCGAGACCACCGACCGCCTGGAGCGGGGCGGGATCGAGGCGGCGGCCAGCGAGGGCCGGTGGATCGTCGAGGAGGCCAGCGGCCTCGAGGCCACCGATCTGATCCTGGGGCTCGACGAGCCGGCCACGGTCCGCATGGTCGCCCACCTCGACGCCATGGTCGATCGCCGCCTGGCCGGCGAGCCCATCCAGTACGTGCTGGGCCACTGGTCGTTCCGGCACCTGGACCTCCTGGTGGACCGGCGGGTGCTGATCCCCCGGCCCGAGACCGAGCAGGTGGTGGAGGTGGCGCTGGCGGCCCACGACCGGGTGCGGACGGCGCGGGGCGATCGGCACCGGGCCACGGTGGTGGACCTCGGCACCGGCACCGGTGCCATCGCCCTGGCCATCGCCACGGAGCGGACGGGGAGCCGGGTCTGGGGCGTGGAGCGCTCGCCCGACGCCCTGGCCGTCGCCCGCGCCAACCTGGCCGGGCTGGGCATGGCCGGCTCCGGCGTGCAGCTGGTGGAGGGGAGCTGGTTCGACCCGCTGCCCGACGACCTCCGCGGCACGGTGGACCTGGTCATCAGCAACCCGCCCTACATCGGCGAGCACGAACCGCTGGACGCCTCGGTGGCGGACTGGGAGCCGGTGGCCGCGCTCGTCCCCGGCCCGTCGGGGCTGGAGGCGTACGAGACCATCGTGGCCGCCGTCGGCGAGTGGCTCGCCCCGGGCGGCGCCGTGGTGCTCGAGATCGGCAGCACGCAGGCCGGGGCGGTGCGCAGCCTCCTGGAGGCGCACGGCCTGGTCGACGTCGCCGTCCACCGGGACCTCGCCGGCCTCGACCGCACCGTCGCCGCCACCCGGCCACCGCACTGACCTGCCGGGTCGCGGAACCCGCCTCCGAACCGTTCTCGCTCTGATCGGTCGAGCACCGTGGGCGGGTGGGTCTTGTGGTGATCCGCCGGGCCGGGGCGGTCGGTCCTGCACCAGAACCGTGAGCGGGTCGGGCGCTCGTGATCAGGCGTTGATGGCGGCGGCGATGTTGGTGGCCTGGGTCTTGTCGAAGTCGCCGGTGATGACGAACGCGCTCGACGCCAGGTCCTCGCCGGTGATGGCCGGCGTGGAGATGACCCGCCCGTCCACCACGATGGCCACGTAGCCGCGCCCGTCGGAGGACGAGGTGGGGCAGGCATCGGTGGCCTGGAAGCACTCGTTGAAGAGCTGGTTCAGCTGCTCCACCGAGTCGTCTCGCACCGCCACCTCGATGCCGACGCCGTCGGCGTACACCTTGGCGTCCTCCACGTCGCTGCCGTCGCCGCCGGAGGGCCCGAGCACGTAGCAGAGCTGCCCGTCGACGCCCGGCACCGCGTCGGAGGCGGCAGGCGCCGTGGTGGCCTCGCCGAGGGGGTAGTCGCCACCGTCGCAGGCGAGGATCTCCTCGACGGGGTGGAAGGTGATGTCGGCCGCGGTGACGCCGGCGTAGGTGGGCTTCGTGGTGGTGGTCGCGGCGGCTCCGTCGGACCCGCCGTCGCTGCCGCTGCCTCCGCCGCAGGCGGCGAGGGCCAGGGTCACGAGGAGCGGAACGGCGAGGCGGAGGACCGGACGGGACATGGCCGTCACCGTAGAGGTCGTGGTGCGGGCGGTTGGGACAGCACTAGCGTCGGCGGCGTGTCGGACCTGGGTGCACCGATCCTGGCGGCGGGTGATGATGCCTCGCTGGACGAGGCCGTGGCCGTGCTGGGCAGCGGCGGCACCGTCGTGCTGCCCACCGACACCGTCTACGGCCTGGCCGCCCTTCCCTCGGTGGAGGGTGCCACCCAGGCCCTGTTCGAGCTGAAGGGCCGCAGCGGCGACCATCCGCTGGCCGTGCTCGTGGCCGACCTGGACCAGGCGCTGGAGCTGGTGGCCTTCGACGAGCCCGCGGTCGGCCGGTGGATGGCGGAGCTGTGGCCGGGCCCGCTCACCATCGTGCTGCGGCGGTCGGCGGTGGCGTCGGGGCTGGCCCTGGGTGGCGGACCCGAGACCATCGGCGTCCGCTGCCCCGATCACCCGTTCGTGCGGGCGCTCGCCGCTGAGGTCGGCCCCATCGCCACCACCAGCGCCAACCGGACCGGCGAGCCGACCCCGGTGACGGCCGGCGAGGCGGCCGCCTCGTTGGTGGGCGCGGTCGACCTGGTGGTCGATGGCGGCCCGGCGGGCACCGTGGCCAGCACCGTCGTCGACGCCTCCGGCGATGAGTGGACCATCCTGCGAGAGGGTGCGGTCACCGCCGAGCAGCTGAGCTGACCCGCTCCGCAGGGCTGGGGCGGGCATCTCGCATCGGCCCGGGCCGACCGGTCATGCTGGCGGGATGACGACCAGGATCGGCTTCGCCATCATCGGCGCAGGAGTGGTGCTGATCTGCCTGCGCGCCGTGAACTGGGTCGACAGCGAGATGGCCGACATCGCGTCGGTCCTGGCCATCGTGGTGGGCGCCCTGGCCGTGGCCATCGACGGCGAAGAGGCCGACCAGAGCACCAAGCCCAAGCGACGGGACACCTAGCGCCGTCTCGCCCGCTCGGCTGCGCTCGGAACCATTCCTCGCGGTGGTCGGTGCGCTGGTCGGGGGAGGGTCAGGTGAACGTGAAGGCGCCCTCAGCGTCGATGCGCCCGCTGGCGCCGGAGGTCTCCTCGGTGATCATCCGCTGCAGCGCGTCGGGATCGGCGGTGTTGCCCCAGGCCCGTCGGCCGTCGGGGAGCAGCGCGGCCACGATCGCCGCCTCGGGCTGGCTGTCGCGGTCGTGCATGACGACCGTGGCCTCCACCGCGACCTCGCCGTCGACCACCTCGCACAGGTCGCGGCGGGGGAGGGCATCGACCTGGTCCTGGGGTCGTGCGTGGCGCCACGGCGCCGAGGGCGGGGTGGTGGAGTACACGCCGAAGGCGTGCTTGGTGAGGTAGCCGCCGTTGGCCGTGACCAGCCCGATCGACCCGGTGTCGCCTCGGAGGCGGTCGACCATGGCGGCGATGGAGTGGCTGACGTAGTTGTTCCAGGGGCCGCCACCGAACGAGAGCCCGCCGGTGACCGTGAGCGGCCGATCGGTGCCGAGGCCGATCTCCCGAGCTGCGATCTGCACGGCGCTCGGGAAGCACGAGTACACGTCGATGTGGGCGAGGTCGTCGATGCCGATGCCGGCCAGGTCCAGGGCCGCCCGGCCCGCGATGCCGATGGCCGGCGCCCGGCCGAGGGAGGCGCGGTGGGACACGAACCAGTGCTCGTGGGCGTCGCTACCGGACCACGGGAACACCCAGCGATCGGCGGGGATGCCCAGGTCGCGGGCGGTGCCGACCGAGGTGACCACCACGCACGCGGCCTGCTCGACGGCGTTGTTGGCGTTCATGACCTTGGTGTACGGGAACCCGACCATGCGGTTGCGCGGCGAGGGGTCCCGGATCTCCTCGGCGGTCCACGGCTCCCGGATCCAGGCGTGGGGGTTGCCGACGGCCACCTCGCTGAAGCCGGCGTACAGGCGGGCCAGCCGGTCCCGGTGGTCGTCGATGGTCCAGCCCTGCTCGGCCCGGTAGGCGTTCTCGAAGAGCGCGTAGATCGAAGCGGGCAGGACCACGCCCCGGGCCCACTCGCCGTCGTGGGACAGCGGCAGGTGGTTGGTGACCTCCTCGGTGGGCACCACGTCGTCGCCCTGCGACGTCCAGTCCAGCCAGGTGCCCTGGGCGCGGGCGGCCTGGCGGGTCCGGCACCCCTCGGCACCGCCGAGGAGCCAGGCGTCGGAGGTGCCGGCCTGGATCTCCGCGCAGGCCCGGTTGAGCAGCGACTGCGGGTAGTTGCCGCCGTCGTCGGTGGCGATGGTCCGGGCCGGTGCGATGCCGAGCTCGGCGGCGACCAGGGCGCCCGGGTCCGGGTAGCGGTGGGACAGGATGTGGATCACAGCCACCGTGTCGAGGGCGGCGAGCAGGCGCTCGGATCCGCTGTCGGCCTGCGCCGCCCGGGCCGCCTCCGCCAGCAGCGCCGTGGGCTCCAGCGCCGCCGTCAGGTCGGTGGTGCGCTGCTCCGTCTGGCCCACGGCCACCACGACGGGGGTGCGGGGGTCGAGTGCGGCGGGGCCGTGCGGCATCGGTGCTCCTTGGCGGGGACGGACGCGCCAGTCAACGGCGTGGTTGACCGGTCGGTCAAGATCAGCCGTCGGACGGTGGCCCACTACGATCCGTCCATCGACGTCGCCTTCATCTGCACCGGCAACATCTGCCGCTCCCCGATGGCCGAGGTGCTGCTGCGCGCCCGCCTCGAGGCCGTCGCCCCCGACGTGGTGGTGGGTTCCGCGGGGCTCCTGTTCGACGGGCGCCCGGCCGAGCGCAACGCCGTCAAGGCCGTGGCCCGCCTGGGTCTCGACCTGTCGGACCACGCGGCGCAGACCATCTCGGTGGAGCGCCTCGACGGTGCGTCGCTGATCATCGGGATGGAGCGTCGCCACGTGCGCGAGGTCGCCGATCTGGACTGGGACCTCTTCGCCCGCTCGTTCACCCTCCCGGAACTGGTCGAGGCGGCCCGGCAGGTCGGCCCTCGCGACCCCGAGGTGCCCTTGGGTGCCTGGGTGGCGCGGGTCGCTGCGGCCCGCTCGGTCGACGACTACGTCGCCCACGTCACCACCCAGGAGATCGCCGACCCGATGGGCGGCTCCGCCCGGGCGTTCCGCGCCTGCGCCCAGGAGATCGACGGCCTCCTGGCGGAGCTCGTCGAGCACGCCTGGCCCGCCCCCGACCCCCGCGGCCCCGTGGTCGCCCCAGCCACCTCCGGAGGCATCCATGCGGATCGCGATCGGCGCTGACCACGCCGGCTACGACCTCAAGTCCCACCTGGTCACCATCCTGACCGGCCTCGACCACACCGTGATCGACCTGGGCACCGACGGCACCGACTCCGTGGACTACCCCGGGTTCTGCGCCGCCGTGGGCCGGGCCGTGGTCCGCGGCGATGCCGAGCGGGGCATCGTCCTGGGCGGCTCGGGGCAGGGCGAGCAGATCGCCGCCAACAAGGTGGCCGGCGTCCGCGCCGCGCTCTGCAACGACCTGTACACGGCCCGCATGGCCCGTGAGCACAACGACGCCAACGTGCTCTCCATGGGCGGGCGCATCGTGGCCCCGGGGCTGGCCGACGAGATCGTCATCTGCTTCCTGCAGACCCCGTACCAGGCCGGCCGGCACCAGCGCCGCGTCGACCAGCTCGGCGAGATCGGCACCCTCGGCAACGACGGTGCCGCCCTCGACCAGTACCTCGATTCCCTGATCCCGGGCATCACCGCCCGGGCCGCCGGCACCGCCAAAGGAGCATCCGCATGAGCTGGCCCACCGACCGTGACACCGAGCTGTTCTCGATTATCGACGCCGAGCGGGAGCGCCAGAACCGCACCGTCCAGCTGATCGCCTCGGAGAACTTCACCTCGCCGGCGGTCATGGAGGCCACCGGATCGGTCCTCACCAACAAGTACTCGGAGGGCTACCCGGGCAAGCGCTACTACGGGGGCAACGAGGTCATCGACCAGGCCGAGGAGCTGGCCCGGGAGCGCGTGAAGGCCCTCTTCGGTGCGGAGCACGCCAACGTCCAGCCCCACTCGGGTGCCAACGCCAACATGGCCGTGTACCTCGGCCTGCTGGACCACGGCGACACGGTCCTGGGCCTGCGCCTGGACCAGGGCGGCCACCTCACCCACGGCTCGCCGGTGAACGCCAGCGGCATCCTCTACAACTTCGTGTCGTACGGCGTGACGCCCAGCGACGAGCGCATCGACTTCGACCAGGTCCGGGACCTGGCGCTCGAGCACCGCCCGAAGATCATCGTGGCCGGCGCCACCGCGTACCCGCGGATCATCGATCCGCAGCCGTTCCGGGAGATCGCCGACGAGGTGGGCGCCCTCTTCATGTTCGACGCCGCCCACATCGCCGGGCTCATCGCGGGCGGGGTGCACCCCAACCCGGTGCCGGTGGCCGACATCGTCACCTTCACCACCCACAAGACCCTGCGGGGCCCCCGTGGCGGCTGCATCCTGTCGAAGGCGGAGCACGCGGCGGCCATCGACAAGGCGGTGTTCCCCGGCTCCCAGGGCGGCCCCCTGGACCACGTCATCGCGGCCAAGGCCGTGGCCTTCCGCGAGGCGTCGCTGCCGGAGTTCAAGACCTACGCCGAGGACGTGGTGTCCAACGCGGCGGCGCTGGCCGAGGCCCTGGCCGGCCACGGCTTCCGCCTGGTCTCGGGCGGCACCGACAACCACCTCATGCTGGTCGACCTTCGCCCGTTCGACGCCGACCTGTCCGGCAAGAAGGCCCGCCTCGTGCTGGACCGCGCCGGCATCAGCCTGAACGAGAACACGGTGCCGGGCGACGAGCGTCCCCCGTACATCACGTCGGGCCTGCGCATCGGTGCGCCGGCGGTCACCACGCAGGGCATGGGCCACCGGGAGATGCGGGAGATCGCCTTCCAGATCCACCGCGTCCTCACCCACCGAGAGGACGAGGGCGTTATCAACGAGGCCCGCGAGTCGGT
>CALANQ010000229.1 GCA_937926025.1 uncultured Acidimicrobiales bacterium | reverse complement strand
TCTCGTACGCCGTGGCCTCCCTGTCGTGCACCATCGGCCCCTTCACCGCGGTGGTGGCCACCACGTTCTCCCGGTCGTCGCTGGCGTCGGGCGTCGCCACGTTCGTGGCCTACGGGTTGGGCATGGCCCTGCTGCTCATGGTCCTGACGGTGTCGCTGGCGCTGGCCCGCCAGGGCGCGCTGATCAAGCTGCGGCGGGCGCTGCCGTACTTCACCCGCATCGCCGGGGCGATCATGGTCATCGCCGGCGCCTACCTCGCCTGGTACGGCGTCTACGAGATCCGGCTGATCCAGCAGGGCCGCCAGGACGCCACCCGCGGCCCGGTCGGCCTGGTCACCGGCTGGTCCTCGGACATCTCGAGCTGGCTGGGCGACCTGGACCCCCTCCAGGTGGCCATCGTGCTGGGCCTGGTGATCTGCGGCGGCATCCTCATCGCCCTGCTCCGCTCCGGCCCCGGCTCGGGCTCCACCGGGACGGCCGACGTGCCGCCGGCGCCGTCACCCACCGAGGACCCGGCCCCCCACGCCTAGCCCCCGAGCCCGGCGAACGTGTTGCAGGGATGGCCCGTCGAGGGCTGTTCGTGCAACGAGTTCGGGGTGGGTTCGGGTGCGGGGGTGATGGGGGCATCGGTCCCGGCGCGCCACCGGCGCCGCCCCTCGGAGGGACGACGCCGGTGACGGTGGTGTGAGTTGCGGGTCACGGCTCAGACAGGTCTGTTGCCGATACCGCTCTCGGGGCTGCCCGCCGCCCTGAGACCGATCCCACGAGGGGCGTCGGCGGGCGGCGGGCAGATCTCCGGGCTGGCAGCCCGGGCCGATCAGGCGGAGCGCAGGTGCTCCGGGATCGGGACCTCGGGGAGCTGGTCCTCGGGACGGGCCACCTTGGGCGGCCGGCCCCGACGCCGCTTGGAGGCGAGGATCTTCCCGTTGAGGAAGAGCTGGCCGCCCCACACGCCCCACGGCTCCCGACGCGCCATGGCGCCTTCGAGGCAGGGGACGAGCACGGGGCAGTCAGCGCACAGCCGCTTGGCGGCGGCGATGTCCTGCAGCTCCTCGGAGAAGAACAGGGCGGTGAGGCCCGCTCCGCCGGTGGCGCAGAGGGCGTCGTCCTTCCAGGTCTGCTCTTCGAGTTCGGTCTGTGCGTCGTAGTCCGGTGCGGTCAGCATCGGTATCCCCTTGCTCTCTCTTGGTTCGTGCGTCAGTCGGGTGGTCGGTTGCGGGTGGTGCTGGTGGTCAGGGTCATGTCCTGCTTGGGGGTCGGGCCCGGGCCGGAAAAGGCGAAAGGCCGCTGGGGAGTCCCAGCGGCCTTCAGAGGAAGCGGATCGAATGTCGGCAGGTGCCTAGTTCGAGTCCTCCGAAGGCCGGTGGCGAATGCCCTTGGTGTTCTCCACCACGTAGCTGGACGGCATCGGCTTGATGGCGTGGAGCTGGTGGGAGCCAAAGGCAGCGGCGGTAGCCGACCAGCGCAGGCGCGCGGCGGTACCGACGGTGGCGGTGGTGTTCCGCATGTCAGTAGCCGTGCTGTTCACTGGACTGCTCCGGGTGGGCGGGTGGGTACAGATGCGCCCGTGGGCGCTCCGACAGGGAACAACGTCGCCGCAGACCTTGTCAAACGATTTATCGATGATCCGGGAAGATTTCTTTCGCCCGCGTGACGCGGGCCCGTCCGGCGGGGTGCGGCGCGGCGTGGTTCAGACGGCCGGAGCCTCGGGCGGGACCGGGGCGGTGCTGCCCGTGGGCAGGAACAGCCGCTCCCGGTAGAACCGCAGCTCATCGATGCTCTCGCGGATGTCGTCGAGGGCCCGGTGCGCGGTGGCCTTGCGGGGCAGCGCGGACAGCGCGCCGGGGTACCAGCGGCGGGCCAGCTCCTTGATGGTGGAGACGTCGACGGACCGGTAGTGGAGGTGGTCCTCGATCTCCGGCAGGTACTTGGCGAGGAAGCGTCGGTCGGTGCCGATGGAGTTCCCGCACAGCGGGACGCTGCGGGCCTCGGGCACGTGCTCCTTGATGAAGGCCAGGGTCTGGGCGCCGGCGTCGGCCAGGGAGATGGTGGACGCCTCGATGGCGGGGAGCAGGCCGGAGGTGGTGTGCATGGTGCGCACGAAGTCGTCCATCTCGGCCATGGCCTCGGGCGGCTGGTGCACCACCAGGTCCGGTCCCTCGCCCACGATCTCGAGCTCGTCGTCGGTGATGAGGGTGGCAATCTCGACGATGACGTGGCGGTCCGGTTCCAGGCCGGTCATCTCCAGGTCCATCCAGACGAGCACCGGGGCAGGTTAGGTCGGCGCCGCCCGTCGCACCCGCAATAGCGTGCCGTCGTGCTCCACGTCCCGATCCTGCGCCTCGACCCCGACCTCCCCGCGCCCGCCTACGCCCGGCCCGGCGACGCCGGTGCGGACCTGCGGGCCCGCATCGACGTGACCCTCGCCCCGGGGGGTGGGCGGGCGCTGGTGCCCACCGGCGTGGCGGTCGCCCTGCCGCCCGGGACCGCCGGGTTCGTGCAGCCCCGCAGCGGCCTGGCCCTCAAGCACGGGGTGACCTGCCTGAACACGCCCGGGCTGATCGACAGCGGCTACCGCGACGAGTTGAAGGTCATCCTGGTCAACCTGGATCCCACCGAGCCCTACGAGGTGCGGCGCGGCGATCGCATCGCCCAGCTGGTGATCCAGCGGGTGGAGGAGGCGTCGTTCACCGAGGTCGACGACCTGGGCGAGTCGGCCCGCGGCACCGGCGGGTTCGGCTCCACCGGCCACGACTGAACCGCGCCTCCCGGGCCGGCGGCGGGGATCAGGCCTGGTTCTGCGCGAACTCGACGCGCCGGCGCAGGTCCTCGAGGCAGCGGGCCAGCAGGCGCGACACGTGCATCTGCGACACGCCGAGGCGCTCGGCGATCTGCTGCTGGGTCATGTCCTCGAAGAACCGCAGCCGCAGGAGCAGCTGCTCGCGCGGGGCGAGGTGGGCCAGCAGCTCCTCCACCAGCACCCGGTTCTCGGCCTCGAAGAGGCCCAGGTCATCGACGCCCAGCCGCGGATCGGCGCCCTCGGGGGCGCTGGCGGAGCGGCCGTCGATGGACGCGGAGCGGTAGGCCTGGGCGGCCTCCATGGCCTCGAGCACCTCCTCCTCCGACGAGCGGGTGGCGGTGGCCAGCTCCGCGATGGTGGGCGAGCGGCCCAGCTGGTGGGTGAGGTCGGCCACCGTGGTGTTGAGGAGCAGGTGGAGCTCCTGGACCCGGCGCGGCACCCGGACCGCCCAGCCCTTGTCCCGGAAGTGGCGCTTGAGCTCGCCCAGGATGGTGGGGGTGGCGAACGTGGAGAACTCGAGCCCGCGGTTCGGGTCGAAGCGGTCGATGGCGCGGAGCAGGCCGAGCGAGGCCACCTGCTCCAGGTCGTCGAGGGACACGCCCCGGTTGGCGAACCGCCGGGCGAGGTGCAGCGCCAGCCGCAGGTTGGCCGCCACCAGCTGGTCCCGGATGGCCAGGTCACGGGTCTCGAAGTAGGCCTGGAGCAGCTCCCGCTGGTCGGCCCGCTCGCCGTCTCCGTGGCCGTCGGTCACGGCCGGCTCCGGAGGCGCTTCACGATGCGGATGGACCCGGTGGCCTCGTCGACGACGGCCTCGTCCACCACCGCCTCCAGGATCTGCCGGCTCAGGTCGGTGACCTGGTCGATGGCGCCCGCCGGCACCCGCGCCGCGGTGACGTCGAGGGCGTCGGGCAGCAGGACGCAGGAGAGCTGCAGCCGATCCTCGGGCCGCTCCTCGGAGACGAGGACGCCGAACACCTCGCCGACGGCGATGCGGAGGTCCTCGACGTCGTCGTAGGAGTAGCCGTTCCGGGAGGCGAGGCCGGTGACCGCCAGCCGGGCCACGCGGCCGTACGGGAAGAGGGCGGGGAGGGACAGCCGGATCTCGTCTCGATCGACGGAACGGGCGTCGTCAGGGGTGCTCACGGTGCTTCGCAGCGTACGCCGCGACCGTCAGCTCGGCTCGGTGGCGGCCACGTACGCGATCTCCACGGTCTGGCTGAGGTCCGTTCGGCGGCCGCCGGCCTCCAGGGTGATGGCCTGGGTGCCGCTCGACCGGGTGCGGAGGGTGAGCGCCACGTGGTCCAGGCCCATCGATCCGGTGCCCGAGCCGGTCACGTCGGACGCGGTGAGGCGGGCGGTGGTGCCGTCGGCCAGGCCGGCCAGCTGCAGGTCCTGGGGCGCCGCCGTGGAGGCGATGGTCGTGCGGTACGCCACGGTGCCGTCGGCGATGGCGGTGACGGTGACGGTGCTGACGGTCTCCACCTCGGCCCCGGCCACCCGGGAGGTGCTGGTGGATCGCCACGAGGCCCCGACGCCGACCGGCTCGGTCGGCAGGGCCGGGCCGAGGGCGGGGAGCTGCTGGGCCAGGGCGTCGAGCTGGGCGGTGAGCGACGCGCTCAGGTCCTCGGGGGCGTCGAACGCCAGGTCCTCGAGCTCGCCCAGCGGGGTGGCGGTGGCCGTGGCCTCCAGGCCCACCAGCGGGGCCAGCTCGTCGTCGAGGTCGGCGAGCTGCTCGTCGCTGAGGCCGGTGCCCTTGCCCTTGGCGCCGATGGCCTCGATGCGGATGGTGAGCTCGGCGCCGTCGTCGTCGACGGCCCCGACCTCGTAGCGGAGGGTCTGGGCGATGGGCGGGCTGTCGATGCGCTGCGTGCGACCGGGACTGTCCTGGCTGATCTGCAGGTCCGAGGTGAAGGACACGACCGCTTCGTCGCCCTCCGCGTAGGCCACCCGCAGCGGCTGGCGGGGCTCGGCGCCGGGGTCGAGCAGCTCGGGCGGCTCGGTGGCGGCCGTCGGCGCCTCGGTCGTGGTGGTGGTGGGTGCCGGGGCCGTGGTGGCCGGCGCCGCATCGTCGCCGCCGAACAGGCCGCACCCGGTGAGCGGCCCCGTGACCAGCACCGCAGCGGCGGCCAGCAGGGAGGCGCGCCGTCGGATCATGGCTGCCATGGTGGCCGATGCCGCTCGTCCGGAGCAGGTCGGGCCTCGTCGGTCGCAGGCGGCGCCCGGTTCGGATGGGGTCGCGAATCCAGCCCACCGCTAGCCTTTCGGGTCGTTCACCAGACGGGCAAGGGGCCCGTTTTCTTCCGGAAGGACCACAGATGGCGCAGGAACTCGACTTCGAGACGCAGATCTTCGAGAAGGAGATCATCGAGGTGGCGGGGACCAAGGAAGCCATCGTGCGCGGCGGCCGCCACCTCCTCCCGCTGCTGCCCCAGGCGCTCGAGGGCATCAGCCAGATCGGCGTCATCGGCTGGGGCTCGCAGGGCCCCGCCCAGGCCCAGAACCTCCGGGACTCCCTGGCCGGCTCGGACATCAAGGTGGCCGTCGGCCTCCGCGAGGGCTCCTCGTCGTTCGCCGCCGCCCGCGAGGCCGGCTTCAGCGAGGACGACGGCACCCTCGGCGAGATGTTCGACATCGTGCGGGCCTCGGACTTCGTCATCGTCCTCATCTCCGACGCCGCCATGGCCGAGCACTACCGCGAGATCTTCGACAACCTCCGCGACGGCGCCACCCTCGGCCTCTCGCACGGCTTCCTCCTCGGCCACCTCCAGAACGTCGGCGACACCTTCCCGGAGAACGTCAACGTCGTGGCCGTCTGCCCCAAGGGCATGGGCCCGTCGGTCCGGGCGCTCTACGTCCAGGGCGCCGAGGTCAACGGCGCCGGCATCAACGCCAGCTTCGCCATCCAGCAGGACGTCAACGGCAAGGCCACGGACCACGCCCTCGCCTGGTCCGTCGGCCTCGGGTCGCCGTACACCTTCCAGACCACCATGGAGTCGGAGTACCGCTCGGACATCTTCGGCGAGCGGGGCATCCTGCTCGGCGGCGTCCACGGCCTGGTCGAGGCGCTCTACCGCAAGTACAAGGACGAAGGCGCCACCCCCGAGGATGCGTTCCGCCGCTCCGCCGAGGCCGTGACCGGTCCCATCTCCAAGACCATCTCCCACCACGGCATCCTCGGCGTCTACGAGCAGCTCGACGACGCCGGCAAGGAGGTCTTCAAGCGGGCGTACGACGCGTCGTACCTGCCCATGAAGGCCGTCCTCCAGGAGATCTACGACGAGGTCCGCTCCGGCAACGAGATCCGCTCCGTGGTCGTGGCCGGCGAGCGCCTCGAGAAGTACCCGATGTCCACCATCGACCAGACCGAGATGTGGCACGTCGGCGAGCAGGTCCGCGCCGCCCGCGTCGAGGACGAGATCCCGCTCGATCCTTTCACCGCCGGCGCCTACGTCGCCACGATGATGGCCCAGATCGACGTGCTCGACGAGGCCGGCCACCCGCTGTCGGAGATCGTGAACGAGTCCGTCATCGAGGCCACCGACTCGCTCAACCCCTACATGCACGCCCGCGGCATCGCCTACATGGTCGACAACTGCTCGATCACGGCCCGCCTCGGCTCCCGCAAGTGGGCGCCGCGCTTCGACTACGCCATGGTCCAGGAGAGCTTCCCGGCGCTCGACGCCCAGCAGTCCGAGACCGGCCCGTCGGCGTCGTTCGAGGGGCACCGCATCCACGGCGTCCTCGACACGGTGGGCCAGATGCGCCCGAGCGTCGACATCTTCGTCGCCAGCTGACCCGGCGCCGTCCCGCTCGGGCGGTCGGGTTCCCGCACCCGCCCCATCCTCACCGCCGCCGAACTTCGTAGGTCAGGTCGACCAGACGGTCGTGCTCGCCGACGAAGTTCGGCGCGAGGTGCATCCTGCCGACGAACTTCGTAGGTCAGGTCGACGAGAACGTTCCCCTCGCCTACGAAGTTCGGCGGGGTGGGGTCAGGTGCCGGGGAGGCCGGCCTTGGTGAGCAGGACGCCGTTGGTGGAGCCAGTCGGGCTGAACGTGCGGCGGGTGGCCATCCACGCCGCCCAGTCGGCGGGTGACCCGTCGGAGAACACGGGGACCCACCACGAGCGGTGGGCGTACGGCCGCGCCACCCAGCCCTCGGGCGGAGCCTGCAGCGCGGGCACGTTGGCGGCCATCGCCAGCACCACGTCGGCCCCGGCGGCGGCCTGCGGCTCCTGCGACAGGTCGTAGTAGGCGACGGGCAGGTCCCGCAGGTACCACGCCCAGGGCCACGACGCCGACTCGCTGGTGTCGACCACGATGCGCGGCGGGGCGTCGGGCGGTGCCGCCTCGACGATGGCCTCGACCCGGTTGCGGACGTCGAGCAGCTGGTCGGTGGTCTGGACCGCGGAGAGCAGCTGCCGGGGCTCGGACGGTTCGATGAACACGACCCGCACCATGTTCACCCCGAGGATGATGGCCACGAGCAGCGCCCCGACGGCGAACGGGACCAGATCGCGCTCGGGCGCCTCGTCGTCGTCGGCCGTCTCCTCGTCGGCGGTCTCCTCGTCGGCCGTCTCGGTGGCCACCGGTTGGGCGTCGGCGGCGACGGCCGGGTCGGTGGCGGGCTCGTCGTCGACGGGCTCGACCTCGCTGGTCTCGGGGGTCAGGCCGGCGCGGGCGGCCAGGCGCTGGACCCCGAGGCCGGCCAGCAGGCACAGCGGAAGCAGCGGATGGACGAGCAGCCAGGGGAAGCGCTCCGACGCCCACGAGTAGATGGCCAGGTTGGCCAGCGCCATCCACAGCACCAGGCCGAGGGCGGGGTCCCGCTTGCGGAAGACGGCGATGCCGCCGAAGACGGCCAGCACCACGATGGGCCACTCGTAGCCGGCGAGCAGCACGAGGTAGAAGGGCCACGGCATGCCGCCGCGGTTGACCGGCTGCTGGGACAGCCAGTAGTCGATGCCGTCGACCGCCCCGTCGACGATGCCGCCCGGGTGGCTGAACCACACGCTGAACAGGGCGGCGAACACCAGGGCGAAGACGGCGAGGCCCGCGGTCCAGGCCTTCCAGCCCGGGCCGCGCAGGGCGGCCACCAGCGAAGTGGGCGGCGCCTCGGGGCGCCCGCGGCGGCGCCACCACTGCGCCAGCGTGAGGACCGCGAGGTACGACGCCACCACGGCGCCGACGATGAACGTGGTCTCCTTCGTGGCGAAGGCGCAGGCCAGCAGGAACCCGGCGACGACGGGCTGCCAGCGGGCCGGCCGCGTGAGCCAGGCCATGGCGGTGAGCAGCAGGCCCAGCTCGATCAGGGCGAACAGGGAGTCCTCGCGCCCGAAGCGGGAGAAGTACACCATCGACGGCGAGATGGCGACGATGGCGGCGGCGGCCAGCGAGCCGACGTCGCCCAGCCAGCGCCGGGTGGTGCCGATGAGGGCCACCACGGCCACGCCGGCCGCTGCCGCGGTGGCCCGGGCGACGGCCTCCGTGGTGCCGAACAGGTCGTAGAGGAAGGCGGTGATGTAGAAGCGCAGCGGCCCGTGGTACACGGGGTCGTACTGGTACGGCTCGCCGTTGCCGATGCGCCAGGAGAACCACGCGTCGAGGCTCTCGTCGTGGTGCATCGGCCGATCGCCGAGCCCGACGGTCCGCAGCAGCGCGGCCACCAGGACGATCCCGAGGAGCGTCCACCCCCACCACCGCGGCGGCCGGCGAAGAGCAGGTAGAGCACCGATGGCGGTTGATGGTAGCCTTCAACGATTCTGCATCTGACGGTCGGCCGACCGTCTGGCCAGGGTGGGAGCTTCCGTGAACAAGCCGAAGGCGAAGAGCATCAGGCGCATGGCCCTGCTGGCGATGTTCGCCGGTGGCGCGGTCATCGTCGCCGCGCCCCTGGCCAGCGCGCAGGACGGCTCCTCCACCACCACCACGGCGGACCCGTGCCTGGTGACCACCACCACCGGCGGGGCGGTGTCGCCCAGCACCACCGAGGCCACCACCTCCACCACCGCAGGCGGGTCGACCACGTCCACCACCTCGGGCGGGTCCACCACGTCGTCGACCTCCTCCACGTCGACCTCGACCTCCACGTCCACGTCGCCCCCCCCGTCCCCGTCGACCCCCACCACGCAGCCGGGCCCCACCCCGACCGCCACCGCGACGCCGACCAACACGCCGACGCCCACGGCGACCGCGACGCCCACGAACACGCCGACGCCCACGGTGACGGCCACGGCCACGAACACGCCGACGCCCACGGTGACCGCCACGGCCACCAACACCCCGACCGCCACGGCACCGGTGCCGGACGGGCCCGGGTCCAAGAACCGAGCGGTCGGTGTCGGCGACAGCACCCGCGCGGTCGACCCCTGCGTGGCACCTCCCGGCCAGGTCGGCGGCAGCAACGTCAACAACGGCACGCTGCCCCGCACCGGCTCGGACAACCTCGGGCTCGTCGCCCTCGGCCTGGCCCTGCTGGCCTCGGGGGGCGCGGTGGTCTTCGCCGTGCACCGGGCGCAGCGGCCGGCCTCCAGCTGAGCCCCCTTCTCCTCCGTCGGTGGCCGAAGCGCACGACGTCGTCGTGATCGGTGCCGGGCCCTGCGGGCTCGGTGCGGTGCGGGAGCTGCGGCGACTCGGCATCCACGACGTGGTCGTCCTGGAGGCGGGTGACCGCCCCGGCGGCCTGGCCTGCTCCACCGTCGACGACGCCGGGTTCACCTGGGACCGGGGCGGCCACGTGGTGTTCAGCCACTACGGCGCCTTCGACGACCTGCTGGCGGAGGTGCTGGGCGACGAGGTCCACTGGCACGACCGGTCGTCGTGGGTGCTGGCCGACGGGACCTGGGTGCCCTACCCGTTCCAGAACAACCTGCACCGGCTGGACCCCGAGGTGACCGAGGCGTGCCTGGTGGGGCTGGTGGAGGCCGGGGCATCCGGTGGATCGCCCGACGGCGCCGGCGACCTGGCCTCGTGGGCGGCGGCCACCTTCGGCTCGGGGATCGTGGAGCACTTCTTCTCGCCGTACAACCAGAAGGTCTGGGCCAGCGCGCTGGAGGACCTGAGCGCGTCGTGGATCGCCGAGCGGGTGGCGGTGGTGGACTGGCGCGACGCGCTCCGCCGCACCTTGCGAGACCAGGACGACATCAGCTGGGGCCCCAACAACCGCTTCGCCTTCCCGGCGCAGGGCGGGACGGGCGAGATCTGGCGGCGGGCCGCCCTGCCCCACGCCGCCGCCATCCGGCTGGGCACCGCCGTGGCGCGCGTCGAGGTGGACGACCGGGTGGTGGTCACCACCGCCGGCGACGAGGTCGGCTACCGGCACCTCATCTCCACCATGCCGCTGGACCGCCTGGTGGCCGCGGTGCCCGCCGCGCCCGGTGCCGTGGCGGAGGCGGCGGCCTCGCTGGTGCACACCACGGTGCACGTGGTGGGGGTGGGCTACGAGGCGCCCACCACCGACGACCGGTCGTGGCTCTACTTCGCCGATCGCGACGTGCCCTTCTACCGGGCCACCAACTTCGGGAAGTACGCCGCCGCCAACCTGCCCGACGCCGACGACCGCCGCTACTGCTCGTGGATGTGCGAGGTGTCGTCGTCCGATGCCCGCCCGACGTCGCCCGACGGCCTGGTGGGCCGGGTCGACGAGGCGCTGCGCCGCACCGGGGTGGTGCCCGGCGACCCGCCCGTCGCCACCCGCCACCTGGAGACGGTGCCCTACGCGTACCCGGTGCCCACCCGGGGCCGCGACGCCGCGCTGGCCACGGTGCTGCCCTGGCTGGACCAGCGGGGCATCTGGTCCCGCGGGCGGTTCGGCACGTGGCGCTACGAGGTGGGCAACATGGACCACGCGGTGAAGATGGGCATCGATGCCGCCCAGCGCGTGGTCACCGGAGCGGCCGAGGAGCTGGTGCCCCGGGAGCTGGTGGCGTGAGCGGGAGCACCGAGCTGTCGGTGGTGCTGCCCGCGCACAACGAGGAGGCCGCCATCGAGGGCGTGATCCGCGACGTGGTGGCCACGGTCCGCCGGCTCGCCCCCGGCGCTGCGGAGGTGCTGGTGATCGACGACGGATCCACCGACGGCACCGGGGCCATCCTCGACCGGATGGCCGGCGAGCTCGACGAGGTCGAGGTGATCCACCAGCGTCCCAACCGCGGTCACGGCGCGGCGCTGCTGGCCGGGTGGGAGCGGGCGACCGGGGCGTGGGTCGGGCACCTCGACACCGACGACCAGATCCCGGCCGACCAGCTGGAGCGGCTGTGGCCCGAGCGCGACGGCGCGGACCTGGTGCTGGGGATCCGCACCGACCGGGACGATCCCCGCCACCGGCTGGTGGTCACCAAGATCCTGCGCGCGCTGGTCCACCGCCTGGCCGGCCAGCCCATCCGCGATGCCAACGTGCCGTGCAAGCTGGCCTCGGCGAGCCTGCTGGCCGAGGCGCTGCCGCTGATGCCGGCGGACACGTTCGCCCCGTCAGTGAGCCTGGCGGTGGTGGCGGCCCGGCGCGGCCGGGTGATCCGGCAGGTGCCGGTGGTGCACCGGGCCCGGCCCCACGGCACCTCCAGCCTGAAGCCGCTGCGGCTGGCGTCGGCCCTGGCCACCTCCACCCGCCAGACGGTGGCCCTGGCCCGCTCCCTGCGCTGACCCGAGGCGGTCCCGCCCCGGTGGGGTCTGCGGGTTCGAGGCCGCTGGGTTCAGCCGGTGGGCGAGGGGATGGGCTCGGCCGGCGGTGCCTCGCCGGCGGCGATGGCCCGCAGGCGCTCGGCGTCGACCTCGGCCAGGGCCCGATCCACCGCCTGGTGATCCACCGTGTAGATGATCTCGTCGCCCTGCTCCCACGCCACGTCCAGGCCGGGCAGGTCGCCCAGGGCGGCGATGGCCTCGGGCGTGCCCAGCGCGTGCTCGACGGTGCCGACCACCACGTAGTCCGGGCGGTACGCCGCCAGGGTGCGCAGGGCCTGGACCGGCTCGGGGTCGGCGTAGAGCCGCTTCACCGCGGCGGTGCGCTCGTCGACCTCGTTGCCGTAGGCCCGGCGCTGCTGGGTCTGGTGGAACTGCCAGCCGATGATGGTCGGCAGGCCGGTGGCCACCGACACGCGGCCCACCCACGTGTAGCTCGGACCAGCCGCCTCGACGATGGTGGACCCGCCCGGCGCGTTGGCCCGCAGCCAATCGATGAGCTCGTTGTCGCCCGTGACGTCGATGGGCGGGACCTCGTTGGCCTCCACCACCACGGGACCGTGGTCGAGCCAGGCCCGGCCGTCGAGGGTGGCGGCCAGCGGCTGGAACCGGGCGTCCAGGCGGGGCCCGACGGCCGACGGCCAGAACACCAGGCCCGGGAGCACGGCGAGCGCGATGAGCCCGGTGGTGAGGCGGCGGGGGCGGGCCGCCACGCCGGCGGCCCCGCCCGCCAGCAGCGACCACGCCGTCATCCCGAACTTGAACACGGTGTTCTGCCGGCCGATGTCGTTGACCAGGCCCACCAGCTCGGGCCCGCCCGCCAGCCCGATGCCGGCGGCCACCAGCCCCCACGCCAGCCCGGCCCCGAGGCGGCCGAAGCGCAGCTCGTGGGCGGCCAGGGCGAGGGTGGCGCTGGCCACCGCCACGCACAGGAGCAGCACGGGACCGCCGGCCAGCGCGGCGAGGAGCCCGCCGCCCAGCAGCATGGTGGCGATGCCGGCCGCGCCCACCCGGTTGCGGAGGACCGGCGGCAGCTCGCCCGCCCGGCGCACCTGCAGCACCCGGGCCACCAGGGCCACGGCCACGATGGCCAGCGCCACGCCGTACTGCAGCAGGAAGCTGCCGAACGGGGTGTGGTACGGCGCGCTGGTGAACCCGGAGTCGAAGACCTCGCTCTTCGCCGTGTACGGGTGGCTGACCACCACCGTGACCACGCCGATCACCGCCAGGTGCAGCGCCCCGCGCTTGGACCGGCCCCACGGACGGTCGGGGTCGCGGGCCTCCAGCAGCGACCCGGTGGCGACGGCGGCCGCGCTGAGCAGGGCCAAGGTCGGGAGGTCCCAGGTGTGGCTGACCCGCGACCACGCCATGACGGTGCCCAGGCAGGCGGCGAGGCCCAGCGCCGCCCGCCGGTCGCCCTGGGCCCGGGTGGCCACGTAGGCCACGACCAGCCCGATGGCGGTGACCATGATCGGCGCCCACAGCAGGTGCGGGTGGGGATCGCCGAACAGGACGGACCAGCCGGGGAACTCGTTGATGTCCGGCGTGCCGGGGTTGACGCGGCTGACGCCCCACCAGTCGAACGCGGGCGCCACCCGGCCGCCCATCGCATCGCCGATCCGGTCGATCTGTTGGCGGGCGCTGGCCAGGTTGCCGACCACCAGCACGAGCAGCGCGGCGAACAGCCCGGTCCACGAGGCGCGGGGCCGGGGGAGGGAACGGCCCAGGCGGGCCAGCGCGGCGCCGATCGACCACGCCCCGGCCAGGAGCAGCGACGCCGCCGTGGCCACCGCCAGGTTCAGCGCGACCTCGGGCGGGATGCCCAGCAGCCGGGCCGGGGCCGCCACCGCGTACCAGGTGCCGTAGTAGTAGTTCATGACCCCGCCGGAGAACCACGGGTCCGCCGGCGGGAACGTGCTGGAGCGGGCGACGGCGGTGAGGTACGCCGCCGCCATCGGCTTCTCGCCGCCGGTCGGGTGGAACCACAGGTCCGGGTCGGCGGCCCGGAGGACGAGCGCCGCCAGGTAGCCGGCCAGGGCCACGGCCTCGACGGTGGCGACCCGGCGCCAGCGCTGCCGGGCGAAGGCCACCACGTCGCGGTCCGGGTCGCCCCGGTGCCGGCACCACGAGGCGCCACCCGCCCCCAGCCCGATCAGGGTCGCTCCGGCGATGGTCCACCAGGCGAACGGCACCACCCCGACGGCCACCGCGAACCACAGCGGGATCAGCACCGCCATGGGGCCCAGCACCTTGCTCAAGCCCCAGCCGCGGTCGGGCAGGGCGCGCAGCAGCCGGGTCGACCACGGGAGCGCCGCCCACGCCAGGGCGGACCACCACAGCCACCACCAGAGGGCCGGGAACGGGAGGTGGTTGCCGAAGACCTGGTCGAACGTGGGGCCGGTGGCGGCGTCGTCGAGGTCGCCCTGGAGCAGCAGACCGTTGGCGCCGGCCTGCTTGAGGGGGATGAACTCGTCGGCGGCCGCCCGGTCGGGCTGGATGACCTCGAGCGCCCGCTCCACGCTGAAGTCGTCGGTCTTGCGCCAGATGTCGACCGGCGGGTGGTCGTAGACGCGGAACGACTCCTCGCTGCCGGAGTCGTCGGCATCGATCCCGAACAGCGACGGGCCGCTGCGGAACGACGCCACGTGCTCGAACCCGAGGCGGCCGTCGCGCAGGGCATCGTAGTAGCGCAGCGTGGTGGCGTAGCGGCCCGGAACCTGCGGGAGGGCGCCGGTGACGCGGTCGCTGGTCTCGATCACGTAGTCGATGCGATCCAGCGAGGCGACCAGGGCGCGGGCGTCGTCGGGGGTGGTCAGCGAGAACGGGGTGAGCTTCTCGGTGGTGATGCCGCGGTCCGTGGTGGCGGCGTCGAGCGGGAGCCCGTCGTCCCACTCCTGGAACGAGATCACCGAGTCATCGGGGACGTTGGCCGCCACCCAGTCGGCGGCGGCGAGCCGCGTGTTGGTGCGGCCGTACACCCCGTGGGTGAAGGCCACACCCCAGAGCAGGGCCGCTATGCCGACGAGGGCGCCGCCGACCCGCCACGCGCCCCGGCGGCGGACCAGGCCGACGAACCCGATGCCGGCGAACACGGCCAGGGCGGGGACGGCGGGGAGCAGGTAGCGCCACGGGGCCACGAAGCGGGGGAGGAACAGGGCGCCGACCAGCACCACCCAGGCGGCGAGCAGGATGACGCCCGGCTCCAGGCGCCAGGTGGTGCGGCGGCGCAGGGTGGTGAGCCCCACCGCGGTGAGGATGGTGAGCGGGATGCCGAAGCCGTACCGGAGGAAGCCGAAGAGCGGCTCCAGCACCGGGACCCGGTGGGCCCACTGCACGTTGGGCGGGAACTCGCCGCCGTCCTGGAGCTCGCTGAGGCGGCGCATGGTGGCGGTCCAGCGGGGATCGAGGCCGACCAGGCCGTCGAACGCATAGGGCTGCAGCACCCGGAACGTCAGGAACGTCACCACAGCCACCAGCGCGCCGTCGGCCACGATCGGGCGGACCGCGCCCCAAGCACGGGCGGGCAGGCGCGTGGCGGGATCGGGCGGTTCACGCCACGCGTCGCGGGCCGCGGGCAGGCGGGCGGCGATGGCGCCGCCGAGCACGATGACCGCCACCGACAGGCCCGAGACCTTGGACGCGCCCGCCCAGCCGGCGGCGATCGCGCCCAGGACCAGGACGCCCCGACCCCGTCCGCGGGCCAGGTGCACCGCAGCCACCAGGGCGGCCGCGCACGCCAGCGACAGCATCGGGTCCGCCACGTAGAAGTGCGCGTACTGGATGGCGCTGGCGCACACCGCGTACGCCAGCGCGGCGAACAGGCCGACCCACCGGCCGCGCAGTGCCCGGCCGAGCTCGAACACCAGGGCGATGGTGGCGATGTCGACCAGCGCGGAGATGGCCCGGCCCACGAACAGCGACCCGTAGCCGGCGTCGAACGTCGGCCGGCCCTGATGGTCCAGCAGGGGGACGCCGATGCGGTCCAGGCCGACCACGATGCCCCGGGCCGGTTGGGCACCGCTCTGGGCCCCGTCGTGCAGCCACGTGGCGATGCCCTTCGCCGCGAACACCGGAGCGGTGCCGTACACGAAGTCCATGCCGGTGTTGGTGGGGTTGAGCGTGGAGTCCCTGGTGTCGAAGTAGTCCGCGGGGCTGTCGGGGCCCGAGATCTCGGCGTTGACGATGGTGAGGAACCGCTCGTCGGGGTTCAGGTGGGCGCCGTCGTCCCACGCCACGTTGGTGAACCGCAGCCCACCGCCGAAGAGGAGGATGAGCCCGAGCAGCACGGCGGTGACCAGCCGCGACGGCTCCCGGGTCACGAGCCGCCGTCCGGCCGGTGCGCGGCGGCCACGATGGACACGAAGCGCCGGGTGCCCGGCGGGACCCACCCGTTGGCCAGGTCGTCGCGGTCGACACGGCGGCGCAGCACCTGCGCCAGCCGCAGCCCGAGCGACGGTCGCTCCGCCGCCGCGGCCGGGTCGCGGTAGCGGCCCAGCTCCTGCTCCCACGTGGCCGGCACCAGCCCGGCGCGAGCGATGCGGAGGGCGATGCCGTACACGAGCAGGTGCGTGAACGGCAGGCAGCGGTGGGTCTGCTCCTCGACCTCGTCGACCACGAAGCCGGCGTCGCGGAGGGCCCGCTCCAGCTCCTCGGGCCGGTACAGGCGCTGGTGGTCGGTCCAGGCGCCGGCCAGGATCCCCGTGCGGATGCGGGGCAGCCCGGCCCAGGTGAGGAACCGGTTGGGCGGATCCCAGGCGGCGGGGAAGTCGGCGTGGGGCACCGACACCAGCAGCTGCCCGCCCGGTCGGAGGACACGGTGCAGCTCCCGCAGCGCGACCCGGTCGTCGTCGACGTGCTCGAGGACCTCGCTGCACAGCACGGCGTCGAACACCTCCCCGGCATGGGGCAGGTGGGCCAGGTCGGCGGCGGTGACCGGTGCGGTGACCCCGGCCGCCCGGCCGTCGAGGTGGCGCTGCGGGTCGACGTCGGTGCCCACCGCCTCCGCCGCCGGGAGCGCCCGGTCGATGAGGTGGAGCGCGGTGCCGAGGCCCGAGCCGGCGTCGAGGATGCGGGCGTCGGGGGTGCGGGCCAGGCGCTCGAACAGCCAGCGGGTGCGCCGGCGGTACGCCGGATCCAGGTCGCCGGCCACGAGGCGGGCCACCGTCTCGACGGCGGGCGGCTCCCGCTCGGGGAGGAGCGCCAGTCCGGTGGCGTGCTCCGCCACGACCTCGTCCAGCAGGGCGCGGTAGCGGGCGATGCCCTCCGCCGGGCGGTACTGCTGGGGGACGGCGGCCAGCTCGGCGTCGAAGCGGTGGGGATCGACCAGCACCTCGGCGATGGCCGCGGCGAGCGCATCGGGATCCTCGGGCGGCACCAGCAGACCCGCTCCCGTGCGGCCGATGATGGAACGGGCGCCGACGATGTCCGAGGCGACCACCGGGGTGCCGCACAGCATCGCCTCGATCTGGACGCTGGCGTGGCAGTCCGAGCGCGACGGCAGCACGAACACGTCGGCCATGGCGTAGAACGCGGCCAGGCGGCGCTGGTCCAGCAGGAGCCCGAGCTCGATGAGCGAGGGGCCGAGCGCATCGACCAGGGGCTGCGCCCGTTCGCGGGTCTGCTCGTAGCTGACCGAGGTCTCGCCGGCGAACACGAACGCAGCGTCGGGCACCGAGGCCAGCACCTTCGGCGCGGCGCGCAGCAGGACGTCGAACCCCTTCTCCTCCACCCACCGCCCCGCGAAGGCGATGACCGGACGGCCGCCCAGCCCGAGCTCGGCCCGCAGGGCATCGGCCGCGCCCGGCTCCGGCGGGTCGAACGTGACCGGCGGGTCGATGGCCAGCGCCCGGGGCCCGGCCATCGCCGGCGACGCGTGGGCGGCGTAGTCGTCGTTGTGGGTGACGACGCGCGCGGCCTGCTGGAACGTGCGCCGCAGCGTGGCCCGCATCAGCCGCTGGACCACCTGGTCCGCCGGCGCGTCGGGCATGACCACATCGCCCTGGTGCGTGACCACCAGCGGCACGTCGTGCAGCCGGCACACCAGCGCCACCAGCTCCGCCTCGGCCATGGGGCTGTGGAGTTGGACGACATCGTGCTCGGGGACCAGGCGGTGCAGCTCGAGCGGCAGGCCCGGCATCAGCAGGGTCCGGCTCACCCGGCCCGCGGTGGGCACCCGGACCACCTCGACGCCGTTGCGGACCTCTCGGCGCGGGGTGGCCGGATCGTGGTGCGTGCACAGCACCGTGACCTCGGCGCCGCCGTCGACCAGCCCCTCTGCGATGCGCCGGGCGAAGACCGTCAGACCGGTCCAGTGAGGGTCGTAGAAGGTCAAGACGGTCAGGACCTTCGGCATCGCTCGATGGTACGGGATGCTCCCGTTCCTAAGCTGCGGAGGTGACGGGCCTGACCGTGCTCTTCCTGCTGGTGTGCGCGGCGGCCGGCTTCGGTCTGACCGGTGTCACGCGCCTGCCGCTCCGGTTCGAGGAGCGCCTCGCGGTCTCCGGTCCGGTGGGAGCGCTCGCGGTGGGGCTGGCCGGGTGGGGCTGGTCGCTGGTGATCGGCTTCGGGTTGACCAGCGTCGGCATGGCGGTGGCCACCGCCACGGTGGTGAGCCTCCCCGGGTGGACGGCGCTCGGGTCGAGCCTGGCCGACGATGCCGGTGATGCGTGGCGACGGGTGCGGCTTCCCTGGCGGGACGGCGCCAGCCTGAAGCCGCTGGTGCTGCTGCTCGCCGTGGCCTGGCCGCTGACCATCCGCATCTTCGCGCTGGCCTGGATGTCCAACGGCCGGGGCGGGCTCGACGTGGGGCACCTCGCCACCTACGCCGACGGCGCCGCCCACCTGGCCTACGCCGGCCGCTTCGTGAGCGGCGGGAAGGTGCCCATCGACCTGCCGATCGCCGCCGGCGAGACCGCCCGCTACCACCTCCTGGCGGACTTCTTCGGCGCCCAGGTGTCGCTGCTGGGCGTCAGCCTCAACTCGGCCCTGGCGGTGACCAGCGGGTTCCTCGCCCTGTTCTTCCCCGCCATCGCCTACTGCTGCGGCGTGCGCCTGGTGGCCAACCGCTGGGCGGCGCTGCTCGGGGTGGTGATCTTCTGCGGTGGCGGGACCCTGGGCTTCTTCCACCTGTTCGGCGACATGGGACGCGAGGGGATCGGGATCCTCTGGCAGCTGCCCCGCGACTACTCCCGCGACCCGGCCTCGCTGCTGTGGATGGACAACCCGTCGCTGTCGTACCTCCACGCCCAGCGCAACGGGCTGTTCGGCCTGCCCCTGGGCCTGGCGGCGCTGACGGTGCTCCGGTGGGGCATCGAGGAGCGGCGGACGGCGGCGTTCACCACGGCGGGGGTGCTGGTCG
>CALANQ010000228.1 GCA_937926025.1 uncultured Acidimicrobiales bacterium | reverse complement strand
GCATACGAGATGCCTAAGTGACTGGAGTTCAGACGTGTGCTCTTCCGATCTCAGGGCGGCCAGCTCGAAGCTGTCGGGCCGATCCTCGATCTTCTCGATGTCGATGCCGACGGGCACGCCGTGGGCGGCGATGGCCACGCCCAGCCCGGCGGTGTGGGCGATGGACACCCGCACGTCGGAGCCGTCGGGTGCGGTCACCAGCGGGGCGCCCTCGGCGTCGTTCTCCACGGTGACCTCCACCGGGAAGATGCGGCCCTCGGTGCCGGTGCGCCACAGCAGGTCCCGCACCGCGTCCTTGGCGGCGATGCGGCCGAGCAGCCAGGTGCGCTGCACGTTGGGGTTGCGGGCGTCGTAGTCGGACCGCTCGTCGATCCCGAGGAAGCGGCGCATGACCACGTCCCGGGAGGCGGAGTCGGGCCAGCCTTCGGTGACCAGCACCCAGCCACCGTCCTGCGGCTCGGCGAGCGTGCGGTCGTGCGGCTTGCGGAGCAGCGTGAAGAGGCGGTCGTCGCTCTGGAAGCGTCGGTCCTCCCAGCCCTCGATGCGGCACCACACGACGCCGTCGACGGTGAGCTCCAGGTCGGCGCGGACCACCACCTCGCCGATCTCGGTGGCGTTCACCACGCACCGGACGACGGTGCCCTCGGTGGGGTGCGGGCCGTAGAAGCTGATGCGGTCGATGCTGGTGGGCAGCACCAGGCGGTCCTTGTCGACCCGCTGCGCCAGCCAGAACCCGAACAGCTGGCCGGCGTTGTCCAGCAGTGACCCCGGGAAGTCCTTGGTCTCCAGCAGGCCGCTGGCCCCGTCCTCGCCGAACTCGTCGAACGTGAGCAGCCCCTGGTACGCCGGGCCGTGGAACAGGTGGCGCTCCTCGTAGAGGGTCTCGGGGGTGCACGGGCAGTGGATCTCCCCGTGGACCTCGGTGGCGGCCGGCGCCGGGGGGTCCGGGTAGGTCGGCGCCACCACCACGGTGGCCCGGGCGTGCTTGTCGATCGACGCCTTCACGCTGGTCTCGCCAGTGGCCGGGTCGGGACCGTCGCCGTCGCGGGTGGCTCGCACGGTCACCGCGGTGGGCGGGTGCACGGTGAGCCACTTGAAGGCCCGGATGCCCTCGACCCGCGTCGCCACCGTGCCGGGCACCAGGTCCTCGGCCGCGTGCTGGAGCATCTCGATGATGGCGGTCATGGGCACCAGCGGGAACAGGTCGTCGACCACCGGCCACCCGGCGGGCTGCTCATAGAAGGCGTGGTCCAGCCAGTACGGCTGCTCCGCCACCGACAGGTGGTGGACCGTCTCCTTGAGCGACGGGGTCTCGCCCGCCCCGGGACCCCCGGAACCCGCCCCCTGCTCGGAACCCGCCCCCTGCTCGAACTTCGTAGGCGAGGGCGACGGTTCCGTGCCGTCCGCATACGAAGTCCGGTCGGCAGGGGTGGGGGTGGCGATCGGGGTGCGGCGGACGGGGGTGGCGAGCGATCGCTTGGAGTCGCGGGCGGCCTTGAGCACCTCGAGGGCGGCGGCGCTGGCGTCGGCGAGGCCGCCGCGGAACTCCTCGATCAGGGGACCCGGTGCGTCGAGCGCGGCCCACTCGGCGTCGCTCGGACCATCGGCCACCGGTCGGTCGATGGGCGTGAGGTCCCGGATGAGCGTCGACCCCAGCACCAGCGGCTGGCCCGCGCCCTCCGCCCCGCCGGACTTCGTAGGCGAGGGCGACGATCCCGTCCCGCTGGCATACGAAGTTCGGTCGGTGGTGGGGGTGGTCGTGACGGTGTGGCCGAGGGGGGCGAAGTCGACATCGTGGCCGACGGACCAGAGCGCAGCCGCCACCCGGCGGAGCTGGTCGATGCCGGTCTGCTTGGCGGTGTTGGCCGAGATGGTCAGGACGTCCCGGTCCCGCAGGGTGTCGTCGATGAAGCCGAGCAGCGACCCGGTGCCGACCTGGACGAACATGCGGACGCCGTCGGCGAAGAGGGCCTCGGCCAGCTCCCGGAAGCGAACCGGCTCCACCAGGTGGCGGCCCGACAGCTCGGTGATGCCCGCCGGGTCGTCCGGGTAGGGGGCGACGGTGGTGGCGGACCACATGGGGACGCTCGGGACGGTGAGCGGGATGCCGGAGAACTGCTCGGCCATCGACGCCACGAACGGGGCGAACAGCGGCGAGTGGAACCCGGAGCGGAACGGCAGCTCCTGGGCGAGGACCTTGCGCTCCCTGGCCCGGTCGACGGCCACGGCCATGGACGCCGCCGGCGCGCAGATCACGCTCTGGTGCGGACAGTTGTCGTGGGAGACGTACGCGTCGTCGAGGCCGTCGACCAGCTCGGCGGCCACGTCGACCCCCGCGCCGAGGGCCACGAAGACCACGTCGGACACCTCGATCGACCCCGGCTGCAGGGAGTCCAGGAACTCGTCGACGTAGCTGGTGGGGATCTGGCCCGACACGATCTGACCGGTCCACTCGCCGAGGCTGTGGCCTGCGGCCAGATCGGGACGGATGCCGATGCGGTCCAGCGCCTCGTCCAGCAGCAGGCCCACCTGCACGATGCCCCGACCCTGGCGCTCCAGCGGCGGCACGCCCTCGGCCAGGCCGTCCCAGCTCAGGTCGAGCTGCTCGGCCACGTCGTCCACCCGGGGCTCGAACACCGGCTCCACGCCGGGGAAGAGGAACGCCACCTTGCCGCCCCGGATGCCGGAGTCGTCGCCGGGCTCGAACCACACGTCGTTGCGGCCGCGGAACGGCGTGCCCCGCTCCAGCACCTTGCGGGCCAGGGTGAGCCGCCGCTCGTTGGGCGCCACGATGGCCAGCCGGGCCGGCCCGTCGTCGGGACCGGGCACGGCGAGCGTCGGCCGCCCCGGGGCCCACCCGTCGAGCTGCGCCAGCAGATCGGCCGCATCGACCCCCGCCAGCAGCAGCACCTCTTCGCCCGCCACCGCAGCCACCTTCGGGTCACCGGTGGGTGCGGTGGAACCGCCCGTGACCCGAGGGCGGGGGGCGCGGGTGCTGGGGTGCTCGGTGAGGACGACGTGGGCGTTGATGCCGCCGAAGCCGAAGGCGTTGACGCCGGCCACCCGGGCCTCGCCCGGGGCCGTCTCCCACGGCTCGGTCTCCGACAGGAGGCGGAAGCGGGTGTCGGCCACGGCCTCGTTCGGCTCGTCGACGTGGAGGGTGGGCGGGAGCTCGCCGTGGTAGATCGCCAGCGCGGTCTTGGCCAGGCCGGCGGCACCGGCGGCGGGCATGGCGTGCCCGATCATCGACTTCACCGAGCCGAGGCCGGCCCGGGGACGGGAACCGTCGTCGGCCCCGAACACGGTGCGCAGGGTCGCCAGCTCGGTGCGGTCGCCCACGGGGGTCGCGGTGCCGTGCGCCTCGATCAGCCCCACGGTCGCCGGGTCCAGGCCGCTCTGCGCCCACGCCTGCTGCACGGCCAGCACCTGGCCCTCGGGCCGCGGGTTCATCAGCGACGCGCCGGCCCCGTCGGACGCCACGCCGGTGCCCCGGATGACGGCGTAGATGCGGTCGCCGTCGCGCTCGGCATCGGCCACCCGCTTCAGCACGAAGAGGCCGGTGCCCTCGCCGACGAGGATGCCGTCGGCATCGCGGCTGAACGGGCGGATCACCTCGGTGGGCGACAGGGCCCGCAGCTGGCAGAACACGCTCCACAGGGTGAGGTCGTGGCAGTGGTGGACGCCACCGGCGAGCACGACGTCGGCCGCCCCCGACCGCAGCTGGGTGGCCGCGTGGTCGACGGCGATGAGCGAGCTCGCGCACGCGGCGTCCACCGTGTACGCCGCGCCCCGCAGGTCGAAGCGGTTGGCGATGCGGCTGGCGGCCAGGTTCGGCACCAGGCCGATGGAGCTCTCCGGGCGCTCGGGCCCGAGCCGGTCCTGGAACTCGGCCTTCACCTGGGCCAGCCGCTCCTCGCCGAGATCGGGCACCAGGGCGCGCAGCGCCTCGACCAGCTGCTGGGCGGTCCGGACCCGCTGGTCGAGCCGGGCGACGCCGTCGCCGATGTAGCCGCCGCGCCCGAGGACCACCGAGATCTTGGACGGGTCGGTGCGCTCGTGCGGGTTGCCGGCATCGGCCAGCGCGGCGGACGCCGCGGCGAGGGCGAGCAGCTGGTCGGGCTCCACCGAGTCGACGGCGTTGGGCATGATCCCGAAGGCGAGCGGGTCGAAGGTGGCCAGGTCGTCGACGAAGCCACCACGACGGCAGTAGAAGCGGTCGGCCTCCTTGGCGTCGGCGTCGAAGAACACCGGGTCCCACCGGGTGGCGGGCACCTCGCTGGTGGCGTCGACCCCGCCGCGGATGTTCGCCCAGAACGCATCGATCGTCGGCGCCCCCGGGAACAGCCCGGCGATCCCGACGATGGCGATCCCGTCGCCCGCCGCGTCGCCCGTCACGGTCGCCCCCCGCCATGTCGGGTCACGCGTGCCGCGTGGAGCGGCTCAGGCGACCCGGAACGGTCGTGAGTCGCCGTCGCCCCGGGGTCTCGGGTCACGCGTGCCGCGTGGAGCGGCTCAGGCGACCCGACATCGCGGGAGGGGGTGGCGGGCATGGTCAGTCGGTGGTGGTGGGGCGGCCGACAAGGTCGTCGGCGGCGGCGTGCTCGAGGGGCGGGCCGAAGGCCTCGGGGGCGCCGCGCATCACCACCAGCTGGGACGGGCCCTCGCCGGCGCCGATCTCGTGGAGGATGGCCATCACGCCGTCGTCGGGATCGACGAGGCCGATGCCGCGCCGGCCGTACTCCCGCTCCAGCTCGGGCGACACCATGCCGCCGCCGGCCCACGGTCCCCAGTCGATGCTGATGACCCGGCGGTCGTGGTGGCCGTCGTGGTGGCGGGCCAGGGTGTCGAGCGCATCGTTGGCGGCGGCGTAGTCGGACTGGCCGCGGTTGCCGACGACACCGCTGATGGACCCGAACAGGACCACGAACCGGATGCCCAGGTGGGGGCGGTCGAGGATGGCGCGGGCGCCGTCGACCTTGGTGCCGAACACCCGGTCGAAGCCCTCGGCCTTCTTGTCCCGGAGGAAGTGGTCGTCGAGGACGCCGGCGCCGTGGATGACGCCGTCGAGGCGGCCGTGGCGGAGCTTCACGTCATCGAGCAGCTCGCCGAAGGCGGGCGAGCGGACGTCGAGGGCGTGGTACTCGACAGTGGCGCCGAACGACTCGAGCACCGCCAGGGTGGCCCGCATCTCGCGGTCGGCCTCGATGCGGTTGCAGGCGGCCTCGATGTCGGCGGGCTTGGTGAGCTCGCCGATCTCCAGCAGGGCGCGGCGCAGGGCGTTGCGGTCGGGAGCGATGGCGGTGCGGGGGTCCTCGTCGCCGTCGGGCAGCTCGGAGCGACCGACCAGCACGAGGGTGCACGGGTTGGCGCGGGCCACGCCCTCGGCCACGCGGGCGGTGATGCCGCGGGCACCACCGGTCACCACCACGACGGCGTCGGGCCCGAGGCCGAGGTCGCCGTGGATGGACAGGTCGCGAGCCTCGCCCACCACCTGGGTGGTGCGCTGGCCGCCGGCCCAGGAGAGGGCGGCGGGGGCGTCGAGGTCCAGCAGCTCGTCGACCAGGCTCTCAGCCAGGGGCGCCAGGTCGCCGTCGAGGTCCGAGGCGTCGATGGCGACGGCTCGGATGAGGGCGTCGTGGCGCTCCCGGGCCACCGAGCGCATGAGGCCGGGGACGCCGGTCGGGGTGCCGTCGGGGTGGATCGGGACGGTCACGGCCAGAGCGCGGCGAGCCTCGCCGAGGAGGGCCGGCTGGAGGTCGGCGAACACGGTGCGGGCGTCGGCGCCGGCGTCGAGCAGGGTGGTGGACAGGTCGACGACGGCGTCGAGGGCGGCCAGCTCCTGCAGGCGGGCGTCGCCGCCGGAGGTGATCTCGGTGACGTTGGCGCCTCGCTCGATCAGGGCGAGGGTCACGGCGCCGGTGAGCCCGGGGTGACCGGGGATGACGCCGGTGGCGACGGCGTGGAGGTCGCCGAGGGCCACGGCCGGGCCGAGCAGCTCGGTGCGGACCTCGAACCGCTGGGCGGCGGGCGGCAGGTGCGGGTGGACCTCGGCGGTCGCCTCCGCGTTGGCCGGCGCGGGTGCCGTGCCGTTGGCGGAGGCCCCATCGGCCGACGTGGCGGCCGGGGCGTCGGCGCCCTCGGCGGCCAGGCCCTCGATCCACTCGACGATGCCGCGGAGCGACTTGTGGGCGGCCAGCTCCTCCACCATGTCCTCATCGACGGCGGACTCGTCGAGGCCGCCGAGGCCGATGCGCTCGGCCAGCTCGCCGACGATCTCGATGCGCTTGATGGAGTCGATGGACAGGTCGGCCTCGAGGTCCAGGTCGGGGTCGAGCATCTCGACCGGGTAGCCGGTGCGCTCGCTGACGATGGCCTGGACGGCCTTGAGCAGCTCCTCACCCGACAGCGCCGGCTTGGCCTCCGCCGCTGGAGCGGGGGCGGGTGCTGCGGTGGCCTCGACCGCGGCCGGGGCGGCGGCCACGGGCTGGGCGGTGGCGGCGATGGGCGCGGCGACCGGGGCGAACTCGTCGTAGGTGGCGGTGACGGGGACGTTGGACCCGAGGTACCGGAGCATGACGTCGCGCTCGGCGGCCACCTGCTGGCGCACGTTGCGGAGGTACTCGAGCACCACGGTGCTGGCGTCGTCGTGTGCGGAACCCATGGCGGAGAACCCTTCGAGGTCGAGTGCGGGAAGCGTGTCGGCGGGCTGGAGGCTGTTGCGCAGGACGGTGCCGTCGGCGGTGCGGATGAAGGCGCCGTCGATCTGCCAGCCCGGCGCCTTCACCGGCAGGGCGGCGAGGTCGACGGGCTCGGCGCGGCCGTCGAACAGCACATCGGCCTGGACGGGCACGCCGAGCGTGGCGAGCTCCGCGAGGGCGAGCAGGAGGCGGCGGACGCCGTGCTCGCCGGCCACGTCGGTGGCGACCATGGCGTGGGGCCGCTCGCCCAGGATCTTGCCGACCTGCTGGGTGAGGACCCGGCCCGGGCCGGCCTCCACGAACACGCGGGCGCCGGCGGCGTACATGGACTCGACCTGGTCGACGAAGCGCACGCCGGTGGTGACCTGCTCGGCCAGGAGGCGGCGCACGGCGGCGGCGTCGCCCGCCGGGTACGGGTCGGCGGTCACGTTGGACCAGACGGGGAACGCCGGGGGGACGGGCTCGACGGCGGCCAGCTTCTCGGCCAGCAGGCCGCCGGCCTCGGCGATGACCGGCGAGTGGAACGCGCACGCCACCGGGAGCAGCTTCACCTTGGTGCCGTCGGCCTCGAGGGCGGCGGCGGCGGCCTGCACGGAGGCGGTGGGACCGGAGATGACGGCCTGCTTGGGACCGTTGTGGTTGGCCAGGACGATGTCGGGCCACGGGGCCAGGCGCTCGGCCACCTCGTCGCGGGTGAGCTCGACGGCGGCCATGGTGCCGGGGTCGCCTCCGGAGCGCTCGACGGCGTCGAGGATCGAGTCGCCGCGGGCGGCGGACAGGGCGAGCAGCGTGGCATCGTCGAACGACCCGGCGGCGGCCAGGGCGGCGAGCTCGCCGTAGCTGTGGCCTCCCGCCATGACGGGCTCGACGCCGACCGCTCGCAGCAGGCGGGTGATGGCCAGCGAGGCGATGCCGAGGGTGGGCTGGGCGACGTTGGTGGCGGTGATGGCGGCCTGCTGGGCCGCCCGTTCGTCGCGGCTGAACGCCTGCGGCGGGAACAGGGCGTCGACCCACGGCTCGGCGTCGGCGAGCAGGTCGTCGAGGCCGCCGAACGTGACGAACAGGTCGGCGGCCATGCCCGGCCGCTGCGACCCCTGCCCGGGGTAGAGGAACGCCACGGCGGGCGGCTCCTCGGGCTGGTCGGCGTCGGCCACGAACACCCCGTTGCGGGCGTCGGCGGTGCCGGAGGCGGCGGCGTCGAGCTTGGCGGCCAGGTCGGCGAACGAGTCGGCGACTAGGCCGATCTGCACGGGTCCCTTGCCCGACCGGCACACGGCGGCGGCCACGTCCCGGAGCCGGTGGCGCTGGGTGTGGGGGTCGGTGGCGGCGATGTCGGCGGCGATGGCGGACAGGCCGGCGGCGGCCTTGACGGCGTCGTCGACTGTGCTGCCCCGGAACAGGAACAGCTCGGCGGGCCACTGGTCGACGCCGTGGCTGGGCCCGTCGTCGCCGTCGTAGGACGACAGGACCGTGTGGAAGTTGGTGCCGCCGAAGCCGAACGCGCTGACCCCGGCGATGCGGGTGTCGCCGGCCCAGGGGCGGGCGGCGTCGATGAACCGGAACGGGCTCTTCTCGGCGTCGTAGTACGGGTTGGGCTCCACCAGGTTGGCGGTGGGCGGGAGCACCCCGTGGTGGATCGCCTTAGCGGCCTTGATCAGCCCGGCCAGGCCGGCGGCGCACTTGGTGTGGCCGATCTGGCTCTTCACCGAGCCGAGCACCACGTTGCCGACCTCGACGCCGGCCTCCTCGAACACCTCGGTGAGCGTGGCCATCTCGGTGCGGTCGCCGACGACGGTGCCGGTGCCGTGGGCCTCGACCAGGCCGACGCCGGTGAGGTCCCGGCCGGACTGCTGGAGGGCGCGGTGGACGGCGCGCTGCTGGCCCTCCTTGCGGGGGGCGGTGAGACCGAGGTGGCGGCCGTCGGAGCTGCCGGCGACGGCGTCGACCAGCGCGTAGATGCGGTCGCCGTCGCGCTCGGCGTCGACCCGGCGCTTGAGCACCACGCAGGCGATGCCCTCGCCGAGCGCGATGCCGTCGGCGTTGGCGTCGAACGTGCGGCAGCGGCCGGTGGGCGACAGGGCGTGGACCGAGGCGAACAGCAGGTAGTCGTTGAGCCCGTTGTGCAGGTCGGCACCGCCGCAGAGGACCAGGTCGCTGGTGCCGGCGCGCAGCTCCTTGCAGGCGGCGTCGAGCGCGGCGAGCGACGAGGCGCAGGCGGCGTCGACCGTGTAGTTCACGCCGCCGAGGTCCAGCCGGTTGGCCACCCGGCCGGCGATCACGTTGGCCAGCACGCCGGGGAACGAGTCCTCGGTGAGCGAGGGCAGCCAGTCCTCGAGGCCGGCGGGCACGTCGCCGAAGATCTGCGGCAGGAACGCCCGGATCCCGTAGGCACCGGCCAGCTCGTTGCCGCTCTCGGCGCCGAAGACCACCGAGGCCCGGCTGCGGTCGAACGCCCGGTCCGCGTAGCCGGCATCGGCCAAAGCGCGGGCGGCCACCTCGAGCGAGAGCAGCTGGACCGGCTCGATGGCGGCGAGCGACGCGGGCGGGATGCCGTAGGCCAGGGGGTCGAACCCGACGGCGCTGAGGAACCCGCCCCAGCGAGACGGCGTCTTGCGCCCGGCGTCCTTCGTGAAGGCGTCGGCGTCGTAGTACTTCGCCACGTCCCAGCGCTCCGGCGACACCTCGGTGACGGCGTCGGTGCCGGCCACGATCGACGCCCAGAACTGGTCGAGGCCGATGGCGCCGGGGAAGAACCCGTCCATGCCGACGATGGCGATGTCGAGGGGATCGGCCTCCCGCTCGCGCTCGCGGACCGACAGGCGCAGGTCGTCGGCGGGCCGCAGCCACTCGCTGCTGCCCCGGCTGACCTCGTCGTGGAGGGCGGCGACGGTGGTGACCTCGTGGCGGAGGGTGGCCACCTCGCCGATCATGTACATGCCCTCGCGGCGCTGCTCGTCCTCGGGCACGTCGCGGCGCCCGTGCTCGTCTCGCACCAGGCCCTTCGACGCGATGCGGAGGCGGCCGAGGTTCAGGCTCTCCAGCTCCGCCCAGCGGGCCTTGGCCTCGACCCCGTCGGCGATGAGCTCGTCGCGGCGGGCGGCGAACGCCCGGACGAAGTCCGTCTCCACGCAGCGGGTGGCGTGGCCGGGCGCGGTCTCCAGCAGCACGGTGGTGTCGCAGGTGACGGCGACGTCCTGGAACGCCGGCTGGATGGCGCCGGCCGCCACCGACTCCTCGGTGAACAGGTAGGCGGTGCCCATGAGGACGCCGACGTGGGCGCCCTTGGCGGCGAGGGTGGCGGCGGCGGCCCCGGCCATGGCGGCGGAGCGGGCGTCGTGGATGCCGCCGGCGAAGAGGACCTGGAGCTGGGCGGGGTCGTCGACCTCGAGCAGCCGTTCGATCTGGGCGTCCCAGAGGGCGAACGAGGAGCGGGGCCCGACGTGGCCACCGCACTCACGGCCCTCGAACACGAACTTGCGGGCGCCGTCCTTGAGGAAGCGGTCCAGCAGGCCGGGCGACGGCACGTGGAGGTAGGTGTCGATGCCGGCCGCCTCCAGCGGGGCGGCCTGGCTGGGCCGGCCGCCGGCGATGAGCGCGTGGGGCGGCGCCACCTCGTGCACCACCTCGAGCTGCTCGGCGCGCAGGTCAGCCGGCACGAAGCCGAGGACGCCGACGCCCCACGGCCGGTCGCCGAGGAGCTCCTTGGTCTGCACCAGCAGGTCGCGCACCTCGGGGCCGCGCAGCAGCGCCAGGGCCAGGAACGGCAGCCCACCGCCGTCGGCCACCGCGGCCGCGAACTCGGCCCGGTCGCTGACACGGGTCATCGGTCCCTGGGCGATCGGGTAGCGGGTGCCGTGGGGTCCGGCCACGCCGCGGCCCTCGGCCAGCGGCGGCTCGGCCGCCGCCGCAGCGAGGTGGTCGTCGATGGCGTCCTGCACCGCCTGCACGACGCCGCCGACGGTTGCGTAGCGAGCGGCGAGCCCGGCGGCGAACCCGCCGTCCTGACCGACCGGCACCAGCGAGGTGCGGGGATCGGACCCCAGGAACGAGGCCACCTCGGCCGCGCTGGTGTCCTCGGGGAGGGCGGCGGCCGGGAGGTCGGGACGGGTCAGGAAGCGGTGCCCGCCCACGACGCGGGTCTCGCTGCCGTCCATGGCCTCGACGGCCCGGCGGAGGTCGTGGCCGAGGCCCGCCTCCCGCAGGAGGGCGAGCTGGGCGTCGAGCACCACGCCCGCACCACCGCCGGCGACGACGGCAGCCGCGGTGTGGCGCCCGATGCCGCCTCGGACCCACACGGGGAGGCCGAGGCCGACCAGGTGCTGGAACAGGATGAACGCCTCGGTGTCGCCGATGCGCCCGCCCGCCTCGGAGCCCGAGGCGACGAGCCCGGCCACACCAGCGGCCTTAGCCGCCTCGCCCTCGGCCCGGGAGACGACCTGCGCCACCACGTCGCCGCCCACCGCGGCCCACGCATCGACGGTGCGGGCGAACGATCCGGCGTCGAGGCCGGCGGGCGACAGCAGCACCCGGGTGGGGACGAGGCCGGCCGCCGCCACCGCGGCGGGGGTGACGTCGCCACCCGGGCGCAGCCACCAGGCGGCCACGCGCCGGCGCTCGAGGTCGGCGGCCAGCGCCGGGAGGGCGGCGGCATCGGCGGCGTCGAGAATGCCGATCCCACCGGCGCGGCCGGCGGCGGCCACGAGGCGGACGTTGGTGGCGCCGCAGGGGTCGGCGGCGAGGACCCGGAGCGCGTCAGCCACGACGCTTCACCCGCCGACGACAACTCGGTTCCTGACGCACCCGATTCCCCCCGGAACGTGGCAGACGGAGCAGCTCGGCCGGTGGGCCGAACGGCCTGCAACGCTACACCCCGATCCTGGGAATCCCGAATGGGACACATCAACGCAGCGTGACGATTGCCCTTCGCCACGTGAACTCCGAGCAAAGACTCCGTTCTTGCACGTGACGTGCGAAAACATTCGCGACCGATGACCGATCCGGCGGATCAGGACCGTCGCCGGCACCGCTCCGGAGCACCCGGACGAGCCCCGCACGGGACGGCACCGCGCGACCGGTGCGGAAGCGGTCCCGGGCCTGGCATGCTCTCCGGCGTGGAGCGGCTCGGAGGGAGTGATTAGGGGTTCCTGTTCATCGAGACGGAGGAGCAGACCTCCGTCTGCGTCGACCTGATCGAGCTGCGCCCCGAGACCGACGACGCCGCGCCCCTCACCCGCGACGACGTGTGCGACCGGGTGCGCGACCGCATCCACCTGCTCCCGTCGTGGACCTGGCGGCTGGAGCCGGTGCCACTGCGCATCCACCACCCGGTCTGGGTCGAGGATCCCGAGTTCGCCGTGGAGGACCACATCCGCCACCGCGTCCTCCCCGCGCCCGGCGGCCCCGTCGAGCTCGACGCCCTCATGGCCGAGCTGGAGCCCCTCCGCCTCGACCTGCGCCACCCGCTCTGGCAGATCGTGCTGGTCGACGGCCTGGGCGGCCCCGGCACCACCCGCCAGGCGCTCATCCTGCGGATCCACCACACCGTGGCGGACGGCGCCGCCATCCTCCACACGTTCGACCTGCTCTTCGGCGACGCTGCCGGCGAGCTGCCCCGCCCGGCCGCCCACCAGCCCGCACCCCTGCCGAAGAAGCGCACCCTGTTCCGGCAGGCCGCCCGGGAGCAGGCCCGCAACTGGCGGGAGCTGCCCCGCATGGGCAAGGACACCAAGGCCATCTTCGCCACCCTCGAGGCCCGCCGGGAGGAGGCCACCGCCGTGGTCCCGCGGCCGATGGGCGACGCACCCCACACCATCATCAACCAACCCGGACCGGCCGTCCGCACCTACGCACGCGGCACGGTGCGGATCGCGGAGCTGCAGCGCGTCCGCAAGACCACCGGCGCCACGCTCAACGACGTGGCGCTCGGCATGGTGGCCGGCTCCCTGCGCGCCTACCTGCTGGCCCGGGACGCGCTCCCGGAGAAGGCCCTGGTCGCCAACGTGCCGGTGTCGGGCGATCCCCCCGGCACGCCGCCGCGCCAGTGGGGCAACCGGTTCGCCAACTTCTTCGCCCTGCTCCACACCGACATCGCCGACCCGCGCGACCGGCTGCTCGCCATCCACGAGAGCACCGAAGAGGCCAAGCTCCAGCTCTCGCTGCAGGGCCACGACACCCTCACGGAGTGGCTCGACCGCATGCCCCCGCTGATCGGCCGGCCCGCCGCCCGCAGCATGGTGAACCGCAGCGCCCGCAACACCGAGAAGGCGGACTTCAACGCCCTGGTGTCCAACGTGCGCATCTCGGCTCGGGACTGGCGGCTGGGCGGCCACCGGGTCTCCCACGTGTACCTGTCAGGCCCCATCGGCGACGACACCGGGCTCAACATCACGGTGGTCGGCTACGACGACGACCTCCACATCACCGTCGTCGGCAACCCCGTCACCATGGAGCGCCCCGACGAGGTGGTCGACGGCATGGTCCTGGCCCTCGAGGAGCTGATCGCATGCACCGCCTGAGCGGCGAGGACGCCGGGTTCCTGTCGATGGAGCAGCCCGAGCAGGCCATGAACACCATCGCCGTCGGCACCCTCCACGCCCCCGACGGCGCCGCCGGCGTCACCATCGAGGACGTCCGCAACCACGTGGCCGCCCGGCTCGACCAGCTGCCGTCGTTCCGCTGGCGCATCGTCCCGGTGCCGTTCGGGCTCCACAACCCGATGGCCGTCCGGGACCCCGACTTCGAGCTGGACTACCACCTGCGGGAGGCCACGCTCCAGGACGGCCAGTCGCTCGACGACCTGTTCGCCCATCTGGCCGAACAGCACCTCGACCGCCGCCACCCGCTCTGGCAGCTCACCCTCGTCCACGGCCTCCCCGGCGGCGACCAGGCGCTCATCCTGAAGTACCACCACTGCCTCGCCGACGGCGTCGCCGCCTTCACCACGTTCTCCCGCGTGTTCTCCGACGCGCCCACCGACCCGATCCCCGACGTCGACCTGCCGTGGCGCCCCGAGAAGGTGCCGTCGAAGCTGCTGCTCGTCTGGCTGGCGTTCCTGGACCACCTGGCCGCGCTCCTGTCCATCCCCGGGCTGGCGCTGCGGGCCAAGCGCGGCTTCGACGCCGTCAAGGCCCGCCGGGCGGAGACCGCCGTGGCCGTCCCCGAGTTCAGCGGCGCCGCTCCCAACAGCGCCCTCAACGACGCCTTCACCCCGGCCCGCGCCTACGCCCGCGCCGTCCTCCCGCTCGCCGCGGTGAAGGACGCCAAGGACGCGGCGGGGGTGACCCTCAACGACGTCGTGCTGGCCACGCTGGCCGGTGGGCTCCGCGGCTACCTCGCCGAGCGCGAGCAGCTACCGGCGCTCCCGCTCCTGGCCAGCGTCCCCGTGTCCTACGAGCCGGCCGACGCCCCGGTCCGCCAGGCCGGCAACCGGTTCTGGAGCTTCACCACGTCGCTCGCCACCGACGTCGACGACCCGGTCGAGCGGCTGGCCGCCATCAGCGCCACCGCGGCGGAGGCCAAGGAGCAGCTCACCCTCCTCGGCCCGGACCTGATGCCGGCGGTGCTCGACCACGTGCCCCCGTTCATCAGCGAGCCGGGCGCCAAGGCCCTCATCGATCGGCTGCGCGCCGTGGGCCCTGACGAGCTGGTCGACGCCAACGTGCTGATCTCCAACATCCGGGGCCCCGCCGAGCCGTGGTCGCTGCTGGGCTGCGAGGTCACCGACCTGTTCATCGACGGCCCGCCCAGCAACGGCGTCGGCCTCAACGTGATGCTGTGGAGCTACGGCGATCGCCTCCTCCTCGGCATCCTCGCCTTCGCCGACGCCCTCCGCGACCCGGCCGCGCTGACCCGCCACGTGGAGTCCGCCTTCGCCGACCTCCACACCGCCGTCACCGCCCCCACCCCCGCCTGACACCCACCCGCCTGACACCTCCAGCCCGCCCCCCCACCCGAAGTTGGTGTGAAGATCGGGCCAGGGCACCAATCTTCACACCAACTTCGGTGGGGTCGAGCGGGGTCGGCGCGTTGGGCGGTCGGGCGGACTCAGGGGGTGAGGTCGGACCAGGCGGTAGCGAGGCGGGTGGCGGCGAGGCGGAGGTCGCGCTTGGGGAGGGCGAACGTGAGGCGGAGGCGGTCGCGGTGGTCGCCCGTCAGCGACAGGCCGTCGGCGGTGGCGACGGCGACGCCGTGGCGCAGGGCCACCGGGGCGAACCGGGCGGCCACCGGCTCCGGGAGGCGGACCCAGAACGACAGCCCGCCGTCGGGCACCTCGCAGCGCCACGACGGAAGGTGCTCGGCGAGCAGGTCCGCGAGAAGCGAGGCACGGGCGGCGAGCTCGGCGTCGCGGCGGCCGAGGGACCGGTCGAGCGAGGGGTGCTCCAGGAGCGCCAGCGCGAGCGACTGGCTGACGGCGGACGAGCCGAGGTCGTGGGTGGCCTTCACCCGCACCATGCGTGCCGCAACCGGTTCCGGAGCCCGCACGAACCCGAGGCGGAGCCCGGCCCAGAGGCGCTTGCTCAGCGAGCCGACCACCGCGCCCGGGTGGTCCGGGATGCGGGCCGCCACCGGCGCCGGACGAGGCGTCCCCGACCAGTCCAGCGACGTGAGCGCCACGTCCTCCACGAACGGGATCCGCCGCTCGGCCAGCCACCCCGCCACGACCTGGCGGCGGTGGGCGGAGAGCCGGCCACCGGTGGGGCTGTGGGGGCCGGACTGGAGGTAGACCAGCGCGGGCCGCTCGGCCAGGGCCGCGTCGAGGGCGGCGAGGACGACGCCGTCGCGGTCGACGGGGACCGGCCGGGGCACGGCACCCGCAGCGGCGAGGGCCGATAGCACGCCCGGGTAGGTCGGGTCGTCGACCACCACCACGTCGCCGGGCCGGACCCAGCAGCCGATGGCGATGCTGATCCCCTGCTGGGCGCCGGTCGTGATCACCACCTGGTCGGGCCGGGTGGCCAGGCCGTCGGCGGTCAGGTCGGCGGCGACCCGCTCCCGCAGCGCGGGCACGCCCCAGGGGCTGTCCGCGCCGACCTCGGCCACGTCGCCGGGGCCCACGGCCACCCGGGGCAGCCAGCGGGGCTCGTGCAGCACCGAGATCGAGAGGTCGACGAGCGATGGCGTCGGCTCGGCCACCAGCCGGCCGAACAGGGCGGACCCCTCCCGGTCCGGAGGAAGGCCGACGTCGGCGGATCCGGCCACGAAGGTGCCGCTCCCCCTCCGCCGCTCGATCACGCCATCGGCGGCCAGCTCGTCGTAGGCGGCGACCACCACGCCTCGGCTGACGGCGATGGCCTGGGCGAGCGCCCGCTCGGAGGGGAGGCGGGCGCCACGGCCGAGGTCGCCGTGCTCGACGGCGGCGGTCACGGCCCGGGCCAGCAGGCGGTACAGCGGTCCGCTGCCGTGGTTCCACGCACCGAGGGCGTCGACCAGCCGGCCGCGCTCCGAAGAACGGGCCACCTGAGCAGAAGTGGACCTGTTCACCATGGTCCACTTCTGCCAGAGTCCCGAGCCATGGTCAAGTCCCTCGCCGTCGAGCGCGCCGGCTCCTCCGCCATCCGCGACCTCCTGGAGATCACGGAACGGCCCGGCGTCGTCTCGCTGGCGGGCGGCCTGCCCAACCCGGCCACCTTCCCGGTCGAGGCGCTCGCCCGAGCCTCGGCCGCGGCGCTGGCCGAGGACCCGCTGGTCGCCCTCCAGTACGGCCCCACCGAGGGCTACCGCCCGCTCCGCCGGTGGGTGGCTGACCGCGTCGGCCCTGGTGCCGGCGGTCCCACCACCGAGGAGCAGGTCCTGGTCACCAGCGGTTCGCAGCAGGCGCTGGAGCTGCTGACCCGCGCGCTGGTGGACCCGGGCGGGCTGGTCGCCCTGGCCGACCCGGCCTACGTCGGCGCCCTCCAGGCGTTCCGCGCCGCGGGCGCCGAGCTGGCCGCCATCCCCGCCGATGCCGACGGCATGCGGGTCGACGTCCTGGCCGACCGGCTGGCCGCGGGCGAGCGGCCGGCGCTGGTGTACGTGGTCGCCAACTTCGACAACCCGAGCGGGTCCACCCTGTCGCGGGAGCGGCGGCACGCCCTCGCCCAGCTGGCCGACCGCTACGGGTTCTGGATCGTCGACGACGACCCGTACGGCGAGCTCCGCTGGAACGGCACCGCACCGGTCGCGCTCCGCACGCTCACCGACCGCACCATCACGCTCGGCTCCACGTCGAAGGTCCTCGCCCCCGGGCTCCGGGTCGGCTGGGCCGTCGCGCCCCTCGAGGTCCGGCGGTCGATGGCCATCCTCAAGCAGTCGGCTGACCTCCACACCAGCGCCCTCACCCAGCAGGTCGTCCACCGCACCCTGGCCGAGCCCGGCTTCCTCGACCAGCACCTCGCCACCCTGCGCACCACCTACCGCGCCCAGGCCGACCACCTCGTCGGTGCACTCCACCAGGTCCTCGGCGATCGTCTCGCCGTCGCCCGCCCGGACGGCGGCATGTTCCTGTGGGCCGCCCTCCTCGACCCCACCGCCGACACCGCCGCCCTGCTGGCTCCGGCGGTGGAGCAGGGCGTGGCGTTCGTCCCCGGCGCCGCCTTCGGGGTGGAGCAGCTGCACCCGACCCGCCTGCGCCTGTCGTTCGCCACCGCGGACCCGGCCGGGCTGGACCTCGCGGTCGCCCGGCTCGCTGGGGTGATCCCGGTCCCCTAGGGCAGAATGGACGCCACGCTCTGCGAGGGGACGCACGTGGATCTGACCGTCATCGCCATCCCGGCGTACTTCAGCACCATGGGTGCCGAGTACGCCTACCTCAAGCGGCAGGCGGCCGAGCGCGCCCCCATCGCCGGCGACTACACCCGCGAGGACACGCTGGCCAGCCTGGCGATGGGCGTGGGCAGCCTGCTGGCCCCGCTGACGCTCAAGAAGCTGGTGGAGCCGGTCACCCCCGGCAAGGGCCGGTACGGCAAGGCGCTGGTGGTCGGGGCCCTCGGTGCCGCCGTCGCCACCACCGTGGCCGACGCCGTGGCCCGCCGCCAGGAAGCGGGCGAGCTGCCCGAGGCCGGCACCATCCCCGAGGACGCCGCCGCCCCGCGCCCGACCAACCGGAGGAGCCGCCGCAGCCTGGCTCGGCGCATCGCCTCATCCACCGGCGTCGCCGCCGTGGCCGGAGGCGTGCTGGCCGCCAGCACCATGTGGGCGTCGAAGACCGCGGCGCAGAAGATCTTCGCCAACCACGACCGGGACCTGGGCGATGGCGTGCTCGCCAACCTCGGCGCCATCGTCGGATGGGACTTCATCTACTACTGGAACCACCGGTTCATGCACGAGACCCGGTGGCTGTGGGCCATCCACGTCGTGCACCACAGCAGCGAGCACTACAACCTGTCCACGGCACTGCGGCAGCCGGTGCTCGACGTGTTCGGCATGTTCATCCCGTACGGGGCGCTCTCGGCCATCGGCTTCCGGCCCGACACCATCGAGACCGCCCGCGGCGTCAACCTGCTCTACCAGTACTGGATCCACACCGAGACCATCGGGAAGCTCGGTCCGGTCGAGGAGGTGTTCAACACCGCATCGCACCACCGGGTCCACCACGGCTCCAACCGCCAGTACCTCGACCGCAACCACGGCAGCATCCTCATCATCTGGGACCGCCTGTTCGGCACGTTCGAGCGCGAGGACGAACCGGTCCGCTACGGGCTCACCAAGAACATCGACACGTACAACCCGCTGAAGATCGCCACCCACGAGCACGCCGACATGCTGCGCGACGTGGCCGCCTCCACCACCTGGAGGGACCGCCTGCAGTTCGTGTTCCGCGGCCCGGGCTGGGCCTACGACCGCCACCGCGAGATGGCCGAGGCGGTGGCGCACGGCGACGTCGTCGAGACCGACGCCACCCCCACCGTCACCGCCGCCGGCGTCGCCTGACCGACCCCAACACGACGAACATCGTGTGGCATCGGCTCCTCGATGAGCCGCTTCCACACGATGTTGCGATCGCCGGGCCGCACCCCGTCGAACTTCGTGTGGATCCGGGTTGCGGGCGAACCGACCCCACACGAAGTTCGTTGGGGGTGGGGGTTGGGGTTGGGGTTGGGGTTGGGGGTGCTCGGCGGGGGCTCAGGACGGGACCGCGAGGGCGACCGAGAGGAGCAGCGGGACGAGCGGCACCAGCACCAGGAGGGGGGCGCGGCGCTTGCGACCGTGGGCGGTGAGGGG
>CALANQ010000227.1 GCA_937926025.1 uncultured Acidimicrobiales bacterium | reverse complement strand
TTTCGACGACGATTTCGACGAGGGCGTCTGAGCGGCGCTCGCCGTGAGCCTCGCCCGCACGGTGCGGCGCCTCGTCGCCATCGCCACGACCGCCGCGACCATCACGGTCCTGGCCGGCTGCGGGGGCAGCACCCCCGGTGCCGCCCAGCCCCGGGCGACCACCTCGACAGCTCCCGGGTGCACCACCGCAAGGACCTCGGGTCCCGGGACCCTGGCGTACGACGGCACCGATCGCACCTACCTGCTGGAGCTCCCGGATCCTTCCCCGCGTGACCCGGCCCCGCTGGTCGTCGCCCTCCACGGCCACGGCGGGAGCGCGGTGGAACTGGAGGCGCACACGCGGCTCGCGGCGCGGGGCGCCGCCGGCGGAGCGGTCGTCGTCACGCCCGACGCCCTCGGGTCGCCCGCCCGGTGGAACTTCGACCGGCGGGACTCGGAGGCGAACGACTTCGGGTTCATCGGGGCACTGATCGACCACCTCGAGGACGAGCTGTGCATCGACCCCGACCGGGTCTCGGTGGTGGGGAGCTCCAACGGTGCGGCCTTCGCCGGGCTCCTGGCCTGCGATCCGCCGTACCGCTTCGCCGCCGTGGCCATGGTGATCGCCACGGTGCCCTCGAGCTGCCCCGACGACGTCAGCCCCGCCATCCTCACCATCCGGGGCACCGCCGATCCGCACGTCCGGTTCGACGGGACACCGGACCTGGTGGCCGGCGATGCGGCGCGGTACGAGTGCGATCCGGATCCGGTGCGCGAGCACCCGGCCGCCTCGGTGGCGCGCACCCGCTACCGGGGCTGCCGGGGCGGCACCGAGGTCGTGCTCGACGCCGTCGAGGGCGGCGTCCACCGCTGGCCGACCGAGGACGGGTCACCTCCCTACGACGCCACGGGCGCCGTGCTGGCGTTCCTCGCCGATCACCCCGGCAGCGGCTGAGCCGGCCGGTCAGCGGCCTTCCAGCACCGCCCGCTTCTGCGCCTCGAACTCCTCGTCGGTGAGCGCTCCCCGGTCGCGGAGCGCAGCGAGGCGCTCCAGCTTGGAGATGTCGTCATCGGTCTCGTCCTCGGCGTCGGCCGCCGGGGTGACCACTGGCGTGGTGTCGAGGATGCCCGGATCGATCCCGAGGGCCTGGAGCTTGGCGCGCTGCTCCGGTGACAGGTCGGCCGAGCCCCGGCCCGAGAGGTTCACCACCTGCACCGCGCCCACCGCGCCCAAAGCGCCCAACGCACCCGGCCCACCCGAGGGCGCCTCCCCGCGCAGCGACGCCGCCAGGGCCTCCGCCGTGGCCGCGGCCCGGTCCCGCCCGTCGGGCACCAGGTCCCACACCACGGCGTACCGTCCGGGGTCGGTCCGGTCGATCAGGACGGGCAGCTGCATGCCGGGCTGCGGCCACTTCCGGCGGTGCACCAGCCCCTCGAACTCCACCGCTCGGGCCGGGATGCCGTCGGCCTGGATCACCAGCTGCATCCGGCAGGAGGCGTAGGTGCCCTCGTGGTACTGCGAGACCGACACCACCTGGGCCCAGCCCTTCACCGCGTCGGCGTCCGACAGCTCGGGACCACCGCCGAAGAGCTGCGACCAGAAGCCCATGGGCCGACGGTACCCCGATGCCGTCTGGCCGTGCGGCTCTCCGGGAACCAGGCAGCAGCACCTCAGGAGGAGACCCCGTGGATCACGACCCCGACGCCGAGAGCGACGCCGAGACCGAGACCGAGCAGTACCCGTGGGAGCACGGAGAGGTGCTGCCCGAGGACCGCGCCCTCGGGCTGGAGCTGGAGCTGATCGAGCTGGAGCACGAGCGGGAGGAGGCGGAGCTCGAGGGCGGCCCCACGGAACCGATCGAGGAGGAGATCACCGAGGTGCTCGACTCGCTGGAGGACACCGTCGAGGAGATCGTGGCCCCCGAGCCGGCGGGCCAGGTGGAGATCGCCGCACCGGAGGCCGCCGACCTGGTCGACCCGACCACCGGCGCCACCACC
>CALANQ010000226.1 GCA_937926025.1 uncultured Acidimicrobiales bacterium | reverse complement strand
TACCCGCCGGGAGGTGGTCGGGAACGACGATGACGCCGTCGATCTCGGGGGCTTCGCGGTGCGAGCGCGCCGTGCCGGGGGTGTCCACGAGGACTTCGACCGTGGAACCGATGAGTTCGTCACGTTTTCCGGCCGTGATCTCGTCCTGCAGCTCGCGCAGCTCGGCGAGGCGGTCCGCGACCAGGCCCTCGTCGACCTGCCCGTCGAGGTCGGCGGCGTAGGTGCCGGCCTCCGGCGAGTAGGCGAAGAAGCCGCACCAGTCGACCTGGGCCTCCTCGACGAACCGCAGCAGCTCGTCGTGGTCCTCCTCCGTCTCGCCGGGGTAGCCGACGATGAAGTTGGACCGGAACGCGGCCTCGGGCTCCCGGGCCCGGATGTCCTCGATGCGGCGCAGGAACTTGTCGCCGTTGCCCCAGCGGCGCATCCGGCGGACCAGCGGCGGCGACACGTGCTGGAGCGACAGGTCGAAGTACGGGACGCCCGTCTCGCAGATGGCGTCGATGAGGCCGTCGGTCAGGTCCGAGGGGTACAGGTACAGCAGGCGCGTGCGCCGGACCCGCTCCGAGACGGCTCGGACGAGCGGCACGATGGAGCGCTCCCCCACGCCTTGGTCCCGCCCGTACGCAGCCAGGTCCTGGGCGACCAGCACGATCTCCTCGGCGGCGAGCGCGTCGACCTCGTCGAGGATGACGTCGATGGGCCGGGAGCGCTGCGGGCCGCGGAAGCTCGGGATGGCGCAGAAGCCGCAGGCCCGGTCGCACCCCTCGGCCACCTTCACGTACGCCCACGGGCGGGTGCTCCGGGGCCGGGGCAGGTTGAGCAGGTCGAAGTCCGGCAGCGACGGCTTGCGCCCGATGGAGACCGCCGTGGCGCGGCCACCGGCCGGGACCCCGTGGTGGTGACCCGCATGGTCGTGGTCACCGTGGCCGTCGCCGTCGAGGGCGTGACCGAAGCCGGCGACCAGGTCGATCTCCGGCATGGCCTCGGTGAGCTCGTCGCCGTAGCGCTCCGCCATGCAGCCGGTGACCACCAGCTTGGCCCCGTCGGCCTTGTGCTCGGCGAGGGCGAGGATGGTGTCGATGGACTCCTGGCGGGCCTCGCCGATGAACGCGCACGTGTTCACCACCAGCAGATCGGCCTGATCCGGGTCGTCGGTCGCGGCGAACCCGTCGGCGCCCAGCTGGCCGACGAGCTTCTCCGAATCGACCTCGTTCTTGGGGCACCCGAGGGTGACCAGGTGGTACCGCGACATGGCCCCGCAACGCTACCGGTCGCCTAGGTTCGCTCCGGCATGGAGCTGAGGATCGATCCGCTGACCGGGGTGCACGTGCAGGTCACCGGCAGCCGCCAGACGCGCCCCAACCGGCCCACCACGGACTGCGCGTTCTGCGTCGGCGGCACCGAGGCGCCGGACCCTTACGTGGTCAAGGCGTTCAAGAACCGGTGGCCGTCGTTCCCCGACGAGCGGTGCGAGGTGGTGCTCTACGCCCCGGACCACGCCGCCCGCCTGCCCCACCTCCCGGCCGAGCACGTGCGCCTCGTGGTGGACCTGTGGGCGGAGCGCACGGCGGCCCTCGGCGCCCGAGACGACCTGGCGTCCGTGCTGGTGTTCGAGAACAACGGGCCCGAGGTGGGCGTCACCCTCCCCCACCCGCACGGGCAGATCTACAGCTACCCCGACGTGCCGGCGCTGCCTGCCACGGAGCTCGCCCGCCTGGCGGACGGGAACCGCCTGCTGGAGGACGATCGCCCCGAGCTCACCGTCATCGAGCGGGATGGCTGGCGGGCCTGGGTGCCCTCGGCCCCGATCTACCCCTACGGCATGCGGGTGGCACCGCTCACGCCGAAGCCGGACCTGCCGTCGCTCACCAGCGCGGAGCGCGACGCGTTCGGCTCCGTGTTCACCGAGGCGCTGCGCCGGCTGGAGCACGTCTTCGACCCGCCGATGCCGTACGTCTTCTGGATCCACCAGCGCCCGTTCGACGGCGGCGAGATCGGAAGAGCACACGTCTGAACTCCAGTCACTTAGGCATCTCGTAT